>USCU01000007.1 GCA_900553335.1 uncultured Ruminococcus sp.
TATCGTGATAAGTACTTTAAGCATTCCGTTCTCATCAACAAGCGGAAGCTTTTCTATTTTATGCTTCATCAAAATCTTCTGAGCGCCCTCAAGGTCAGTTCCTACAGGTGCTGTAACAAGGTTTTCCTTTGTCATTACCTCAGAAATTTTTATGCTGTAATCTGTTATGAATCTTAAATCTCTGTTTGTTAAAATTCCGACAAGCTTTCCTGTTTCGTCAACTATCGGCACACCAGAAATTTTATATTTTCCCATAAGCTCGTCCGCTTCTTCAACGGTTTTATCCGCTGTAAGTGAGAAAGGATTTACTATAACGCCGTTCTCAGATCTCTTTACCTTGTCAACCTCTTCTGCCTGCTGTGCTACTGACATGTTCTTATGTATTATTCCTATTCCGCCCTCACGAGCTATAGCTATTGCCATTTTAGATTCCGTTACCGTATCCATAGCGCTCGTCATAATAGGCATATTCAGATAAATGTCTCCGGCAAGCCTTGTTTTCAAGTCGATCATATTCGGAGTTACGTTACTCTCTGCGGGTATCAGCAAAACATCGTCAAACGTAAGACCTTCTTTTGCGAATTTGTTGTTGTAATTTGTGTCCAGCATTTTCAGTCCTCCTTAAACATTAAACGTTAAAGCTTTTGGGTAAGTTAAAAACTATCAACCTTATCCATTTGAATATTAAATCTCATTATACATCATTTCATCAAAAAAGTCAACATCTCTACCAAAAAAGCGCAGAGAAACAAGCTTAGAACAGATACACTAAAAAAAGCCGTTTTCAATATAAAAACGGCTGACAAAACTGTCAACCGTTTGATATATTCTTATTTTCTTAAAAGCTCAAACTCTTCCTGCGAACCCGAATATAAGGCTTTGTTTTCCTTTGTCATTTCGTCCTCAAAATAAGGCAGATTTTCAATGTGATAATTAACATCTTTTTTGTACAGCTCTTTTAAATAGTCATAAAACTCTATCTCATTCATGCCTAACGCCTTATTATATTCCTCCTCCAAATCTTGTGCAGAACAAGATGTACTATCAGGCGAAACAATAGCATAATTAACTTGGTTATCTCTATTAAAATTATTTATTACAGAGCTGAATTTCTCAACAACCTGATCATATTTATCCTGCAATATGCTAACACTTTGATCATTTTTCAATACATCGGTATTTTCCGATTCATAAGCCTTAGAAAAAGCAAAAGCAAGAGTTGAAATCACCAATATAATAAATACCGCCGCTATTCCAAATATTAAAAACCGGACTTTTGAGAATTGCATTTTATTCTTCATAATAATACCGCCTTCATAATACAAACATTTCACAATTATTATCTGCTGCTTCCAATATTATTATAACTAATTTGAAGAAAATATCAATACAATTTGAATATTTTTGCGAATATTTATCAGGAACATTTGTGCGTATATATTCTTTTCGACAAGGTACGACTATATTCGCCTTTTGGATATGATCCTCTTAATAAAGTCCCACAGCGTTTAATACCGTAATGCCGATCAGCAGCAAAACGCAAACCACCGCAAGGGGAGATGTGAAAAACAACGCAAACTTCTTTTTCTCTGAAATCTCCGTGTTTCCTTTATAAAGTCTGAAGCTGTCCCTGTGTTTAACAAGCTCGATTATAAACAAAACAAGCCCTACGATAATAATGGCATATATCATCAATACAATAACTCCTAAAGTTATAATCGGAGCTGCCGAAATATTATCCATAGCTTCGATCGCCTGCATATTTCCGTTCATAATTAAATCAAGCTTATCCTCATCTATAAAGCTTACCGCAAGCGAGCTTACTCCGCCCAAAACATTCATGCTTAGATGCAGAATTATTCCCGGAATAAGAGAACGTGTCTTTTTATACAGAAAACATGCTCCCACTCCCAAAACAGCAGCGTAAATGATTTGAGAGTAGTTCATATGAAAAAGCCCGAATATTATTCCGCAGGCTATCACCATGCTCCAGCCTCCCAGCTGCTCACAGCTGTTATAAACAGTCCCACGGAACAGGATCTCTTCAAAAATCGGTGCAAAGATCATTATTATAAGCGACAAGGATAATCGGCTGACAGCATTGTCAGACGGAATCATATCAATAGATGTCAGCGAAAAACCCGTAAGCTTTTCTATTAAAGCAAACAAGAGATTAGCCGCTATGGACGAAAGGTACGAAAGCGACAAAAATATTAGAACCCATTTAAAAATCTTTCCTGCCCGAACCTTTGGCTTTTGAAACATCTCCTTAGACGTCGGCTTTAACTTTCCGATTTTCGTATGCTTAAAAATTTTCCAAAGGATCGGCACGCCGATAGGGTACATAATCAAGTATAACACAAGTGTTATTATATTCACCAACATCTCATCAGGATTAATATTTCTTGTTACTACCATGTGAATTCCTAATATTATACCGACTACAATTGATGCCGCAAGCTGAAAGCCTAAATATATTATAACCATCAAAAACGCCGTATTAGACGCTTTTCTTATTTGTTCTCTAACCTCATACTCCATAATTACCCCCAAGTATTAGCCTTTAATTATCTCTTTTCCGCCCATATAAGGTCTTAGCTTTTCAGGAATTCTGACGCTTCCGTCCTCGTTTAAATTATTCTCAAGAAACGCAATAAGCATTCTCGGCGGAGCAACGACCGTATTGTTGAGCGTATGCGGAAGATACTTGTTTCCGTTCTCGTCCTTAACTCTTATCGACAAACGTCTTGCCTGGGCATCGCCGAGATTTGAACATGAGCCTACCTCAAAGTATTTCTTCTGTCTTGGACTCCATGCCTCGACATCTATGCTCTTAACCTTAAGATCAGCCAGATCTCCCGAACAGCATTCAAGCGTTCTTACAGGAATATCCAAGCTTCTGAAAAAGTCAACAGTATTTGTATAGAGTTTTTTGAACCAGTCCATGCTCTCCTCAGGTTCGCAGACTACTATCATTTCCTGTTTTTCAAACTGGTGTATCCTGTAAACTCCTCTTTCTTCAATTCCATGCGCTCCTACCTCTTTTCTGAAGCATGGAGAATACGACGTAAGAGTTTTTGGCAGCTCTTCTTTTTTGAGGATCGTGTCAATAAACTTTCCTATCATAGAGTGCTCGCTTGTACCGATAAGATATAGGTCCTCACCCTCGATTTTGTACATCATTCCTTCCATTTCCGCAAAAGACATAACTCCCGTTACTACATTGCTTCTGATCATAAACGGCGGAATATAATAAGTGAAGCCTCTGTCAATCATAAAATCCCTTGCATAAGACAAGATGGCAGAATGAAGTCTTGCAATATCTCCGCAAAGATAATAAAATCCGTTTCCGCTGGTCTTTCTTGCGGAATCAATGTCAATTCCGTTAAGTTTCTCCATGATATCAACATGGTAAGGCACTTCAAATTCAGGAACAAAAGGATCTCCGAACTTTTCTATCTCAACATTCTCACTGTCATCCTTGCCGATCGGAACGCTGTCGTCAATGAAATTCGGAATAACAAGCATTATTTCTCTTATTCTGGCTTCCATTTCACTCTCCGACTTTGATAGCTCGTCAAGCTCAGCGCCTATCTTTTTAACCTCTGCCTTAGCATTTTCTGCCTCTTCCTTCTCGCCCTTTGCCATAAGTCCGCCTATTTGCTTGGACATGACGTTTCTCTTATTTCTAAGCTCGTCAGCTTTTACCTTTGCTTCACGGTACTTTGCGTCAAGCTCGATCACCTCGTCAACAAGCGGAAGCTTTTCGTCCTGAAACTTTTTCCTGATGTTTTCCTTAACTCTTTCCGGGTTTGTTCTTAGCTCTTTAATGTCGATCATTTTTTACCTTCTCCTTTATTGTTTTCATCCTCATTTGTATATTCAAAATCAGCACAAAGCTTTGCAAACTGCTTTAATGCGTTTTTGCAGGGAATATTTAGCTTGATCTGATAGCTTCCTTTTGATTTCGGCTGGACCGAAACGCCCTTTTTACCGAAAACCTCCGAAAGGGAAACTTCGATCTCCTTGGCATAGGTATCCTTAAACTTTATAGAAGTCTGATTCTTTAAAACTGAATCGTCACCGGAGGAAACGATCCTTTCAAGCTGTCTTACCGAAAGCCCCTCTCTTATTACTCTGTGCGAAAGCTCGATTCTACGCTCTTCGTCTGTTACCGAGAGCAGCGCCTTTGCGTGTCCTGCCGAAATAGAGCCGTCCTTCAAAAGCTCTTTTGTATCTTCGTCAAGCTTTAAAAGCCTGAGCGAATTTGCTATTGCCGAGCGTGACTTTCCGACAGAGCCTGAAATCTGCTCCTGAGTCATATCGTACTTTTTCATAAGCCGTTCATAGCCCTCTGCTTCTTCAATAGGATTCAGATCCTCCCTCTGAAGATTTTCGATAAGCGCTATCTGCATTGTCTGAAAATCGTCAAGCTCCTTTATAAATACGGGAACCTCCGAAAGCCCTATCATTTTTGCCGCCCGCCATCTTCGCTCTCCTGCGACGATCTGATATCCGCCCGTTTCAAGAGGTCTTACCAAAATCGGCTGTAAAATTCCGTGCTGTCTGACCGAATCCGCAAGGCTTATTATTGCTTCCTCGTCAAAGCTTCGCCTTGGCTGCGACTTATTAGGCTCTATTTCAGAGGTTTTGACGCTTATTGCCGAATTTGAGGAAGATTCAAGTCTTTCCTCCTCAGCTTCAAAAAACAAAGCGTCCATACCCTTTCCAAGTCTTTTTTTAGCCATGTTTCCTCCTTATATCTTCAATATTTATCCAATATATCTTTATCTTCCTGCCGTCAACATCAACGGTTTTCTCATAAACTCCGCCGTTTGCGATAATTGTTTTTTCACTTGCAATATTATCATCATAGCAGCATATCATAACCCTCTTAAGTCCGAGCCTTTTGCAGTTTTCAAGGTTAAGCGCCAGCATTCTCTTAGCATAACCTTTTCTTCTTTCGCACGGTCTTACCGAATAGCCGATGTGTCCTGCCCACAAGCTCAAAACGGGAGTGTCAAGGCTATGTCTAAGGTCAATAACTCCGACAAGGCGTTTGTCCGATTTTCTGATTGCTAAGTATGTGTCGGAAACTACCAATCCCTCAGGACAGGTTTCAGATCTGCTAAGCCTTTTGCACCCGTCTATCCATTCCTCTGCCGTACTGCAGCGCTTTAAATTTCCGCAGCCGTCAAAATCGCTTCCCGATGAAATCATTTCGTTTTTAAAACTAATTATTTCATCTGCATATTCCTCCGTCGGCACTTCAAGACTTATATCATCAATTTTTATCATTTATATTCACCGTTGTCCATTATCCATTGTCAACTGTCAATTTCTTTTTTTCTCTCTCTTCAGAAACTCAGCTGCCAAGTCCTCGTATGCCTTTGAACCTTTGCATTTCGGATTATAGTACATCACAGGCTCACCAAAGCTCGGAGCTTCCGAAAGTGCGATATTTCGGGGAATTACCGTATCATACACCATTTTTCCGAAGTGCTTTTTGACCTCGTCAACAACTTGTCCCGTGAGGTTATACCGCTTTACATACATTGTAAAAAGTATTCCATTTATTTCAATTTTAGGATTGTAGCTTTTCTTAACCTTTTTTATGGCTTCGTTAAGCTCCACCAATCCTTCAAGCGACAAAAACTCGCATTGTATCGGAATCAAAACGCTGTCGCAAGCGGCAAGAGCGTTTATAGTAATTAAATCGAGGGTAGGGGGGCAGTCGATGAAAATATAATCGAAGTCATCTTTTACGCTTAAAACCTGCATTTTAAGACGAAGCGCCCTCCTTTCTGTTTCCATAAGCTCAACTGCCGCACCGGAAAGCGTCTGGGTTGCAGGAACTACACAAACACCTCTGAAGTCGGTCGCAACGATCGCTTCGACAAGACGGCAGTTTCCCAAAACAGCCTCGTAAACCGTGTTTCTTATGCTTCGCTTTTCTATTCCAAAGCTTGTGGTTGTGTTGCCCTGCGGGTCGAAGTCCACAACCAAAACCTTCTTGCCTCTTTTGCCCAAAGCGGCGGCGAGATTAACACAGGTTGTCGATTTGCCGACACCGCCCTTCTGATTTGAAACTGCAATAATCTTTCCCATTTATGTAATCCTTTCAGGTCATTATAACTCGACGAACATTCATTGAATATATACATTATAACATATAAGCCGAATTTTTCAAGAGCAAAAGAAAAATGTTTCACGCAAAACTCCGTTTTATCGGATTGTTCCACGTGAAACATTACAAGAAAAGAATATTAAATTGTTCCACGTGAAACATCGGGGGGGAGAGTAAAAAGATTCACGCAGACAATAAGCAGAATTCAGCAAACGCTTCAGGTTATAGGTATAGTTATCACATATTCGATTATATTGCCCTTTTGTTTTTTTGTTGCGTTTGCGTCAACTCCGGCGAGCTTCATGACCTCAACCGCTTTGTTGACCGTATTCATAAAAAGTCTAACATCTTTTAAAACAGGTGCTCTTTTTAAATAGGATTGCCTTGTTTTCGACTGACCAAGCATTGATTTCACAAGCTTGTCCGTTTTTTCAACGTTAAGCCCCTGCTTATTTATTCGGTCGAGCACAAACAGTCGGTCCTGCTTGTGCTCAAGTTGAACAAGCGCTCTTGCGTGACGCTCGGTAAGTCCCATAGCATTTATAAGTTTTCTTTCATCATCAGGAAGCTTTAAAAGCCTAAGCTTATTTGCAACAGTGGATTGTGCCATTCCTAGTCGAAGCGCCGCATCACCTTGCGTCATTCCGTAGATATTTACAAGATTATCAAGTGCTTCCGCTTCTTCAAAAAAGCTTAAATCCGAGCGCTCAATATTTTCAATCAGCGCCATAAGAGCTGAATTTCGCTCGCTTGTTTCAAACAAAATACAGGGAACAGACTGCAATCCTGCCATTTTTGCTGCCCTAAGCCGTCTTTCCCCCGAAATCAGTTCAAAATCCTCTCCATGCTTTCTTACAGATAACGGCTGAATTATGCCATCTCTGGCGATGCTTTTTGCCAATGACGTAAGCTCGTCAATATTGAAATTCTTTCTGGGTTGTCCCGGATTCGGTCGGATTCGCCTGATCGAAATGTCCATAACCCTACGAACATCAGGTTCTTTTTTCTTTGTCATAAACCCTACCATTTTTTGTCGTCCTTTCTTATGCACAAAAAAGTGCTATTCTCTGTAATTTAAGAATAGCACAAAATATTATCCGTTTCCATACTAAAATATCTGCACAAACCTGCCCTTTTCTACACCAATCGGTAATTTACAAAGGTTTTTTAGTCATCACACCTTTGTTTCGGGGATATTTTGACGGAGTTTGCGATATTTTTTTGATTACTATAAGCGTTCTTGAATCTCCCGACGGAAGAGAATACTCGTAAACTTCCTGAAGCTTTCCGCCTAGCGTTTTTACCGCTGTATAGGCTTCTTTCGCCTCGTCAGCTCCTCGGCTTCCTTTCAATGCAGCAAAATAACCTCCGATTTTTACAAACGGCATACAGTATTCACAAAGAATAGGAAGGTTAGCTACTGCCCTTGCTGTTGCAGCGTCAAATTTCTCTCTGTAATCAAGGTCTTTCCCAAGCTCCTCCGCTCTTGCGTGAATACACTTTGCATCAAGAGAAAGCTCATCGGACAGCATCTTCAAAAAATTCACTCTCTTATTTAAAGAATCAACAAGTGTAAGAGCTATATCCTCCCTCACGATTTTTAAAGGACAAGACGGAAAGCCTGCACCCGTTCCAACGTCTATTACGCTTGCGTTCTTTTTCAAAGAAAAATGCAAAAAGGGTAAAATGCTGTCTATAAAATGCTTCTCGGCTATATCCTCAGGGGCGGTAAGCGCTGTGAGATTTACCTTTTCGTTATATGATACGAGCATCTCGGCATATTTGTCAAATCTCCCAAACTGTCTGTCACTCACGGACACTCCGAGCATTTCAAGCTCTTCGGTAAAGTTCTTTTTATCTATCATAAAATCTCCTTAACTATCTTTCGAGCCATATCAAAAGTACGGAAATATCCGCAGGATTAACACCCGAAATACGGCTTGCCTGACCTACGCTTACGGGCTTTATCTTATTAAGCTTTTCAGCTGCTTCAAGTCTTAGCCCTCTTATTTCAGAATAGTCGGTATCCCTTGGCAAAGCTCGCTTTTCAAGCTTTCTCATGCTCTCGATCTGCTCAAGCTGAATCTTTATGTACCCCTCGTATTTTATTGAAAGCTCAACCTGTTCCTTTACTTCATCTGAAAGCTCAGGACGGCACTCATCAAACGGTGCAAGTCCCTCATAGCTAAGCTGCGGACGCCTTATAAGCTGACTCAGCTTTGCGCCTGTCGAAAGCGGTTCAGTTCCTTTTGAAACAAGATATTCGTTTACCGCGGTCGGTGAAACATTGACCTTTTGAACACGTTTAATTTCCTTGTCTATCAGTCGTTTTTTCTCGCAAAGCTTTTCGTATCGGTCTTTTGAGATAAGTCCGACTTCATAGCCTATAGGCGTGAGCCGTTGATCGGCATTATCCTGTCTGAGAATCAAACGGTATTCGCTTCTCGATGTAAGCATTCTGTACGGATCGCTGCATCCCTTTGTTACAAGGTCATCTATAAGCGTTCCTATGTAAGAGCTTGCACGGTCGAGAATTATCGGTTCTTTGCCTAAAACCTGTCTTGCGGCATTTATTCCGGCAACAAGCCCCTGTGCCGCCGCTTCTTCATATCCCGATGTTCCATTAAACTGACCCGCTCCGTAAAGGCCCTTTAGGTTTTTAAACTCAAGCGTTGCGTAAAGCTCGGTCGGATCACAGCAGTCATACTCTATCGCATAAGCGTTTCGCATAATTTCAACATTTTCAAGCCCCTTTATCGTTCTTAAAAACTTTATCTGAACATCTTCGGGAAGAGACGTTGACATTCCCTGCAAATAAAACTCTTCTGTGTCAAGTCCCATAGGCTCTATGAAAAGCTGATGACGGGATCTATCGGAAAAACGCTTGATTTTGTCCTCGATAGACGGACAATATCTTGGACCGATTCCCTCAATCTGACCACCGTACATAGCCGATCGTTCAATATTTTCAAGTATTATTTCGTGGGTCTTTTCATTTGTATAACCGATATAACACGGAAGCGTATTTTTAAGCTCGCCTTTTGTTTCAAACGAAAACGGAGTGATTTTTTCATCTCCGTCCTGGCGCTCCAATCGGTCAAAATCAATCGAACGCCTGTGAACTCTTGCAGGAGTTCCCGTTTTAAACCGCCTTAGAGTAATACCATTTTGCTTAAGCGAATCAGAGAGAAAATTTGCAGGAAGCGTTGAATCAGGTCCGCTCTCGTAACTCGATGAACCGACAAAAATTCTTCCTTTAAGATAAGTTCCCGAACAGATTATTACAGCTTTTGCTCCGTATTCGCTTAATAATCGGGTGCGAACTCCGCATACACATCCGTTTTCTGTCAAAACCTCTGTTACCTCTCCTTGTTTCAAGTCCAAAAGAGGTGTTTTCTCGACGACGTTTTTCATATATGCGTGGTATTTTACCCTGTCCGACTGAACTCTTAAGGAGTGTACGGCAGGACCTTTTCCTCTGTTGAGCATCCTGCTTTGCAGAAACGTTGCATCCGCTGCTCTTCCCATTTCGCCGCCTAAAGCATCGATCTCACGCACCAAATGTCCTTTTGCCGTACCTCCTATAGACGGATTACAGGGCATATTCGCCAAAGCATCTAAAGTGAGCGTAAAAAGCGCAGTTTTTGCGCCGAGTCTTGCACTTGCAAGCGCTGCTTCGCAGCCTGCGTGTCCTGCTCCTACTACAATTACATCATAATTTTCAAGATACATCTGCGCTGCACCTACTTTCCTACGCAAAATCTGGAGAATACATCATCCACAACAGCTTCTGACGCCTTTTCTCCCGTAAGCTCCAAAAGATATGAAAGCGCCTCTTCTATCATAACCGTAACAGCGTCAAGCGTTTCACCCATCCTAACAGCCGAAATAGCATTTTTTAGATAAGCACAAGCTTTCTCTGCGCAATTTTTCTGTCTTTGAGAAGCGAAAAAATTCTCCTGAGAAGAAAAGCTATCTGCACCCAAAACCTTTAGGACTGATTCTTTTAACTCATCAAGCCCTCTTTGCTCTGCGACTGATATTTCAACTACTTCAAATCTGTCAAAGCTATCCTTTGTTATCTTTGATTCAAGGTCAATTTTATTTAAAACGACAAGCGTATTTTTCGGATTTATCTCATCCAGTATTTTTTTATCGTCCTCGTTTAAAACCCTTGAAGCGTCAAACACAGCTATTACAAGCCTTGCGCCCTCCAGCTTCTTCTTCGCAAGCTCCACTCCAAGAGTTTCAACCTCATCTCCGGTTTCTCTTATTCCTGCCGTATCACAAAGGCGAAGCGTTATATCCCCCACACGAGCCGATTCTTCTATAACATCACGGGTCGTACCCTCTATATTTGTAACAATCGAACGATCGAATCCTAAAAGGATGTTCATAAGAGATGATTTTCCGACATTAGGGCTTCCGACAATGGCAGTTTCAACACCCTCTTTAAAAATAATTCCGTCGTCATAGCTTTTAATAAGAGCCTTAAGCTCTCCAAGTGCTTCCGAAACGGTTTTCTCTATTGCCGTAAGTTCTACGTCCGGCAGATCCTCCTCCGGATAATCGACCCATGCGGCAAGGGAACCGAGCAGCGACACAAGGCTTTCCCGAACCTTAGTTATCTTTTTGAAAACTGCTCCCTCTCTCATATTATTAGCAGAATACAGCGCTCTTTCCCCCTCTGAGGAAATAATATCCATAACAGCTTCTGCCTGTGTAAGATTAAGCTTTCCGTTTAAAAATGCCCTTTTAGTAAACTCTCCCGGTGCGGCCGGCTCTGCACCGCTGCTTATTAAAATCTCCAATATTTTCTTTGTAACAAAAATGCCGCCGTGACAGGATATTTCAACCGTATCCTCTCCCGTATAGCTTTTCGGAGAGCGAAAAACCGTTAGCAAAACATCGTCTACCGTCTTCTCTCCGTCACATATTTTCCCATAAGCGCAGGTATGTCCCGTCATATGTGATGCTTGTTTTTCTGAAAACGAGCGAAAAACCTTGTCAGCAATTCTTATTGCCTCATCTCCGCTCATTCTTATAAGAGAAATTGCGCCCTCGGAAAGGGGAGTAGATATTGCACAAATCGTTTTCATACTTTCCTCCGTATTTTAATTGACCAGGTCTTATAGTTCGTTGTTTTTGGCAGGTAGCGTATCAGCTTTAGCTAGCTGTACTGTCACACAGATTTTAATTGACCAGGCTCTATAATTCGTTGTTTTTGGCAGGCAGCGTATCAGCTTTTAGCTAGCTGTACTGTCACACAGATTTTAATTGATCAGATCCTATAATTCATTGCTTTTGGCTGGTAGCGTATCAGCTTTTAGCTAGCTGTACTGCCACACAAATTTTAATTGACCAGATCTTATAGTTCGTTGTTTTTGGCAGGTAGCGTATCAGCTTTTAGCTAGCTGTACTGTCCACACAAATTTTAATTGACCAGATCCTATAGTTCGTTGTTTTTGGTAAGTATTGTGTCAGCCATTAAGAAGTCTGTACAAATACAAAGGGTGCAGCTTATTTGCCACACCCATAAAAATTAAAGATCAATCTTTGTGTAAAGTCCTGAACCGAGATTGTCCTCCGGCTTTGGCTTTTTATATTCCTTTTCAAACGAGCTTACGATATCATAACCCTTTTGTCTGTTTCTTCCCTGTCTGTTCTGATTATTTCTTCTGTTAAATCCACCCTTTGAGCGTGGTTTTCTCTCAGTAGATGTAATAATTACTTTTCTGTAAGGCTCTTCTCCCTTTGAATGAGAAGTAACTCCTTCTATATCCGTAACAGTAGCGTGAATAATTCTTCTCTCATAAGGATTCATCGGCTCAAGAGCAGACGATCTTCCGCTTCTCTTAACACCTGCTGCGATCTTTTTTGCAAGCTCCTCAAGCTGTTGTTTTCTTCTCTCACGAAAGCCGTTGCAATCTGTCGAGATTCTGAAATACTCTCTGTCGATTCTATTGCAAACGAGAGATGAGAGATACTGCAATGAATCCAAAACCTCTCCTCGTCTTCCGATCGACTCCTCAACACCATCACCCGAAATCTCAAGAGCTGCTCCTTTTTCGATTTTTGTTATCTCAACATGAACGTTTTCACATTCCATTTTTTCAAATACATTTTTTATATAGCTTGCAGCAAGCTGAGCCTTTGACGTTTCATATTCTGCCTCTACCTCAGCCTCTTCCTTAACTTTTCCGAAAAGCGACTTTTTAGGTTCTTTTAAAACTGTAAAAGTAATTTTTTCTTCATCAACACCGAATTCCTCAACAGCTTGTTTTTTTGCAAGCTCAACACTTTCTGCAATAAATATCTTTTTCATTTTTAAACTCCCTCTTATTAATTATCTAAATACTCGTCACCGTATTTTTCAGCCATTCTTTTTCTCGCCTCTGCGATTCGCTGACGGTCAAACGCCTTTTTTTCTTCCTTGCTCATCTTTTTCTCGTTGCCGTTTTCATCTAAAACAACAGCACGAGATCCGTTTGTATTGGGAATGTTCCCTCCCTGTGCTGCGAGAGCCCTTTCATACATACTCGGACGCTTTTTCTTTTTCGTATTCTTTGCTTCAATTTCCGCAACCTTTTCAGGCGTGTAAATTTTATTAAGAATAACCGTCTGAATAAGAGAATATACAGCCGATAAGGTCCAATAAAGACCAAGACCTGCCGGGAAGCTGAACGAGATCCAAAATGAGAAAAGCGGCATTATATAAAGCATTGCATTCATGCCCATTCCCATCTTATTCGCACCCGGATTATTCTTTCTCTGGAAATACTGAGAAATAATTGTAAGTGCAAGCTGAGAAATAAGCGATAAAATAGGAATTATAAGATAAAATGATTTCCAGCTCGGCATTACACTTAAAGGAATACCGAAGAATGTGTAGTCAACTTCCTTTAAATCATTTGAGAAGCCGTCATAAACTACATCAAACATCTCTCCGTATCCGGCATGTTGAATCTGGAACAGCAAAAGCTGCGGACGCTGATAAAGCTTTTCGGAAACTATTGAGCTGTCTGTTATTTTCTTTGCAAAATCCTTATCGTCAGGATAAATCTCCGCAAATACCTTTTGCGCTCTCTCTACCTCTTTTTCTGAAACATCGCTCTTTGAAATTTTAACGTCGTTTATCTTGTTGTCGCCGTCCTCAAGAGTTTTTGCAGTAAATATCTTTTCGATTTCTTTATCTGTAAGCTGAGAGTAGCTTTTTCCTTCCATTTTGTCAGCAAAGATTATAACGTCTGAAACAAGATTCTCCGCTTCCTCTATAGTAGAATTTGATGTTGAAAACAAACTGAACTTGCTGTCACCTATATTCGATATATAATTTAAAGGTTGATATACAACTCCGATTACTCCAAAAAGTATTACCATTGTAATTACCATCGGCAGACAGCTTCCCATCGGGTTTACACCCTCTTCAGAATAGAGCTTCATAGTTTCTTCCTGAAGTTTTTGCTTGTTATTTGCATACTGCTTCTGAAGCTGTTTCAGTTTAGGACTGAATTTAGCCATTTTCGCCGTGCTTTTTTGTTGTTTTATCTGCGTAGGAACTGTTATAAGCTTTACTATAAGCGTAAAAATAATAAGCGCAATAGCATAGTTATTATTACAAATCCAATAGCATAATTTCATAAGATAGCCGAGTAACGGCGTTATTACAGGTATATTCCACATAGGCGATTCTCCTTTTTTATGTCTTATTACTTTTGATACTAATTAAAAATCTAAGAAAGATTCTTTTTTCTTTTAAGAGTAAATTTTTCGGGAACGGGATCTATTCCGCCGTTAGACCAAGGATTGCATCTCAAAAGTCTCCATGCTGATAAAATAAATCCTTTAAAAAAACCGTGCTTTTTAAATGCTGCAGCAGCATACTCCGAACAGGTCGGATAATATTTACATCTTGCAGGAAAAAGGGGAGAAATTATTCTCTTATATAATTTTATAAGAGCAATAAACAAGTATTTCATTTTTTTATACCCTTTTTGCTTTCATTTCGGCGCATATCATATAAAAGCCGATTCATAAAAAAGCATTTAATATCGGACGATTTTTTATCAACAATTTTGTTTCTTGCAACCACTACCAAGTCATATCCAAGAGGAATATACTGCTCACACTCTCTGTACGCCGCACGAATAATCCTTTTCGCACGGTTTCTGATAACTGCGTTTCCCAGCTTTTTCGGAGTAGTTATTCCGAGCTTGTTATACGGCGAGGAATTCTTAATGTAATAAACACAGACATTATCATCAACGCAATAACGTCCCTTTTTATAAGCTCTTGAAAATTCCTTGTTTGTTTTTATAACATCGGTAAAAAGCATTTTTTCCTCTCAAAAAATAAAAAGACCACATCTATTACTTTCTAATTCAAGTAGTAGAAGCGGTCAGCGAATTAGTAGCTTAATTTTTTTCTTCCCTTAAGTCTTCTGCGGGCTAAAATCTTGCGTCCGTTTGATGTGGACATTCTCTTGCG
>USCU01000008.1 GCA_900553335.1 uncultured Ruminococcus sp.
CTACACAGAGTAGATCGTCGGCAGCGTCAGATGTGTATAAGAGACAGTTGTATACCAATGCGTTTCTGTAATTTAATTGTCAATTTTCCATTATACCTTGTAAATTATTATAATTTAATCTTGTATTTTTTTCAAAATAGTGTATAATTAAAATGTATACAGCATTGCGGTTTATTAAAAGAATTGCTTGTTTTGAAACAAACAGATAAATAAAAAGGAGTCGTTATAATGAAAAAATTTGCAAAGATACTCATGATAATCGGAATAATAGCAGGAATACTTGCGATAGCAAAGCTTTGTTTGGATATTTTTGACTCCGGACTGAAAAAATACATTAAAATCGGCGAAGTGAGATAATTATGAAAATACTCGGAATTGAAAGCTCATGTGATGAAACAGCCGCTTCCGTAGTTAAAGACGGGATTCATGTTCTCTCAAACGTTGTCGCTTCACAAATTGATGAGCATAAGCTTTACGGAGGAGTAGTTCCTGAAATTGCTTCAAGGCGGCATGCAGAAAATATTGACCGAGTTGTAAAAGCAGCGCTTAAAGAGGCGCAAACATCAATAGATGACATTGATGCTGTTGCGGTAACGTATGCTCCGGGACTTATAGGTGCGCTTTTGGTCGGAATAAGCTATGCAAAGGGTATTTGTCTATCAACAGGAAAACCTCTTATTCCCGTCCATCATATTGCCGGTCATATCGCAGCAAATTATATTACTCATGAGGATTTAAAACCGCCGTATCTTTGCCTTGTGATAAGCGGAGGTCACAGCCACATAGTCGAGGTTCTTGATTACACAAAATACCGTGTTGTCGGAAGAACACGAGATGACGCCGCAGGAGAATGCTTTGACAAGGTAGCGAGAACTATCGGATTTTTTTATCCGGGCGGAAAATATATAGACGAAGCAGCTTTAAAGGGAGATGAAAACGCATATAAATTTCCTCACCCAAAAGTAACGGGCAGTAAATATGATTTTTCGTTTTCGGGACTGAAAACCTCTGTTATAAATCTTGTTCACAATATGCGTCAAAAAGGCGAAGAAATAAATCAAAGCGACATTTCCGCTTCGTTTCAAAAAACTGTTTGTGAAATACTTACAGATAAGACAATGCTCGCCGCCAATGACACTGGTGCGAAAGTCCTGGCCGTTGCGGGAGGAGTTTCTGCTAACAGCGGAGTTAGATCGGCATTTGAACAGCAGTGCAGGGAAAACGGGATCAAACTTTATCTTCCTGAGCTTAAATACTGCGGAGATAACGCTGCGATGATAGCCTGCCAAGGATTTTTTGACTTTAAAGCAGGAAAAACAGCAGCACTCGATTTAAACGGCATCGCAACACTAAGCCTTGATGAAATTTCTGTCTAACGGAGGAATTAAAATGAAATTTGTGGAAAAGACAAAAAAATTTGAAGTATTACTTTATGTATGCTGTCTTGCAATCGGAATATGGCTTCTGATAATGCAAAAGCAAGCGCTGAGCATCATTTGCTGGATTTTGGGCGTGGCTCTTATAGTTTACGGAGTTTTTATTACAATCGGCTTTTTCACCGATTCTGACAACCCCGAAAAAACCGCTTCATCTTTTGAACTTGCAAAGGGAGTTGTCTTTGCAGTAATGGGGATCTTGGTTATAACAAGCGTTTGGTTTATAGATATCCTCGCCGTAATAATAGGAATCCTGCTTATTATTAACGGAATAATATCGCTGCAAAAATCGCTTTATATAAGACGAACGCTTGGTAAAGATTACAACGGCTGGACCGTGGCTTTAGTAAACTCAATAATAACAACCGTTTTCGGTATAATATTAATATTCGTTTCCGCAAGCGATGTTATATCGATCTTAATCGGCGCAGGACTTATTTGGTACGGAATTTCTTCAATAGTCAACTACATTGCTGTTGTACGAAAGATAAATCGTATAGTTAAACAGCGTCAAAAGAATCCCAACGGTTCAAGCGCTGTTGTCGAAGTAATTGAAGAAAAGAAATAACCGTTAATAAGGTTAATGCAGCACAAAAGCCGCCGATTTCTCCGGCGGCTTTTCAGTTTAAAAATATTTTGTCATAAGTATTGCGTCCTCATCAGGATCCCGATAAAAGCGAGGTCGTTCTCCGACAACCTCAAATCCAAGCTTTTTATAAAGGGATATTGCGGCTATATTGCTCTTTCTTACTTCAAGAGTTAAAAACGCACAGCTTTCCCTGAGCCTTTTTACAGCTTCGTTTATCAGTCGTTCAGCAGCACCCTGCTGTCGGCTTTCTTTTTTTACAGCGATAGTGTTAATGCTCGCCTCGTCTAAAACGGAAGTAACGCTTATGTAGCCTATAACGCTCCCCCTTTGCTTTGCGACCAAAAACAGAGAGTTTTTATCCTTAGACTGCTTAAAAAAATCCTCATATTTCCATGGGTGAGAAAAGCTTTTAGCCTCTATCTCGGAGGCTTTTTCTATATCTGCAGGCAGAGGATCAAAAATAAAAATTTCATCATTCATCGTTATTCTCCAAGAGCCTTGCATAAAGCTGAGATTTTGAAAACGTCGATTCTTTAGCAACAAATTTGCAGGCATCAGTCGGCTTCATGCCTTTATCTGTCAGCTTCTTCACCTCTAAAACAGCATCGTCAAGAGTAAGGTCGTTTGATTGCTCTTGCGCTCCTTCGATTATCAAAACATACTCCCCTCTCGGAGATTTTTCAGAGTAATATTCAATTGCTCCGCTTATAGTTGTTCTGATAACTTCTTCGTGGATTTTTGTAAGCTCTCGGCACAGCGAAATTTTTCTGTCGCCGAAATATTCAAGCATATCCTGCAGCGTATAAACAAGCTTATGCGGAGCTTCATAAAATATCATGGTATTCGTAAGCTTTGCCGCCTGCTGCAAATGCTCCAGCCTGTTCTTTTTTGTAGTGGATAAGAATCCCTCAAAGGAAAACCTTTTTGTGCTAAGACCGCTTATTGCAACCGCGCTCATAGCCGCAGTAGGTCCGGGCACAACGCACACCTCGATCTCCCGCTCAGCGCAAAGCCGAACTAAATCCTCTCCCGGATCGGATATGCACGGCATACCTGCGTCTGTTACCACCGCACAGGTTTCACCGCCTAGTATTCTTTTTAATATTACTTCTCCGCTCTGTTTGGCATTGTGTTCATGATGGCTTACAAGCGGTTTTTTTATATCAAAATAATTTAAAAGCTTTGCCGTTACCCTTGTATCCTCGGCGCAGATAAAGTCCACGGCTTTCAAGGTTTCTATACCACGAAATGTCATATCCTGAAGATTTCCGATAGGCGTTCCGACAACAAAAAGCTTTCCGCTCATTTTCTCCTCCTCACGGTTTTAAAGAACAAAACCAATAATTAGAATTTTACTAAAGTATATCACAATTAAGCGACGCCTTATCTTTATGACTTTGCAAAGCAAAACGCAAGAAACTTCAGTCTTTCAATTGATTATGCAATGTTCTCAGACAAGGCAAGTCGTGCAAATGCACGATAAATCAGCAAAGGCTGATTTTCCCTTAAAGTTATTCTATCACAAAGTAAAAAAATTGTAAATCAAAAACATCGGCGCATATACTAAAAACGCCCGTCTATCCGACAAGCGTTTCATCTTAATATTTGAATTCAAAGGTCATAGTCAAAATATCTTTGTTTACAGCTTTATATACTGCCGAAGTATCAAGCTCCACTCCAAAATCCCTTGAAACTGATTTTAAAATCTCAAAAATAGGGTTTGATATATGCGAATCAGAAAACAGCTTATCAGACTGGTCAAACAGCCTTTTGTTTTTAAACTTTACAGATGCAGCACCCTTGCCTGATTGCACCGCATTTTCTATCGCCCTTGTAACAGAGCTTACTATATCTTCATTGCTTTTAATCAAAATACCGTTTTTTACAAAATAGTTGTCAGTTTCAAACACTGCGGACGGCAGCTCGTAAAACTCATTTGGTTCGGCAGTGTGGTTTTTAAGAATTTCCTTATCGGTCACCAGAAAGTAATCATATCCCGAACCGATCTCTGCATCGTCCCAGCATAAATCAACATTATACCATCTTCCGGATATTCTTACTTTATTCCACATATGGTTTATCGCCTGAGAATTTGAAACGGCAGTTCCCGTCGCTATTACGCAGTCTATCCCAGCTGCATCGCAAAGCTCCAAAAGAGCCTTTGAATATCCTTCACAGGAAGCCTTTCCCTCAACCAAACAGCCGTAAGCTGAGCGGGAATTATCACCTTCATCGTTATACCTGCAATAAGAAATAATCTCGTCATGAAAATACAAAAGCTTATCGTAATCATCCATGTCCTGCGTTACTGAGGACATAATACTATCCACCTTTGATTTAAGCTGCGCTCTTTGAGCTGCAACCTCATTTTTTGTCAATCTGTAGCTAAGCTTAAGATTTGTTACATATTCTCCGCCCGAATAAACATATGTAGGAGAAAGCATATCCGTTTTTGACAAAGCGATTTTAACAAGCAAAAAGATATCACCAAGCGTTTTGCTTCCATCGTTTTTTATAACACCGTTTTTAATCTCTACCTGAGTGTCATGGTTTTCGACAGCATTAAGTATCGAAAACAAAACTTGCTTTTCATCATCAGTCATATTCAGAGTCATATTTTCAGTAACATTATATCCTGCGTTAAACAGCGTCTTATCCACATTGTCTTCAGATACAATAATCTGAGCAGCCCCTGACGATCCGACATACGCATGACTCTCAGCAATGGTTGCGCTTTGAACAGCGTTGTCCTCACGATTATTCTCATAAAACCTATTAGATGCAACCGAGGAAGAAACCGTTGTTGTGACCTCCCCTGACGTATCAGATGATTTTGTTGTTTGTGCCGAAGTTTCTTTTTCACTAACGCTGACAGATTCGGTATTTTCTGTTACCGGAATACGCTCTGCATCTGACAAAGAACTTTCATGTTCATCAAAAACCTCTGTCTTGCCGGAATCGCTTTGAAAAAAAATGCCGATCGATGCAGGCAATATCAAAGCTGCCAAAAGAACTGCGACTACCGCAGTCTTAGACTTTCGGCTCATTTTCTTTATAAATTCAGGCATCATTTCGCCTTACCCTCCGTAAATTTGAGGATTTAATTTTCTCTATTCATTCTATTGATTCTTATTCGTTCTATTCTGTTATCATTTACTATTATTGCGTCAAACTTAATATCATCGCAAATGACGGTAGGGTTTTCACCGTTTTTCGGTATCCTGCCTAAAAGGTCAATGAAAAATCCCGCCATAGTGTCATATTCCTTATCCTGAGGTAAATCAAACCCAACTTCCCTAGCAACATCATCCGGATGAGCTGTACCTAAACAATCAAACATATTGGGAGTTATCTGCTCAATCTCAGCTTCCTCATCATCGTATTCGTCCTGAATATTTCCGACAATCGCTTCAAGCAGATCCTCCATAGTCACTATTCCGGCAGTTCCGCCATACTCGTCAAGAACAACCGCTATCTGCATCTTCTTAGCTGTAAGCTGTTCAAAAATCTCAGCACAGCTGTTGGTTTCAGGAACATATATAACCTCCCTGACAAAATCTGAAATCGTGTGCTGTTCAAGGCTCTCCTGAAATACCAGAGTCAATAAATCCTTAGCAAACAATACGCCTGTTATGCTGTCAATATCGTCTTTATACACAGGAATTCTTGAAAATCCCTCATCAATTATCAGCCTTACAGCGTCCTTAAGCTCAGAAGAAATCTCTACTCCGACAATATCCGTCCTGTGAGTCATAACATCGTTTACATAAAGATCATCAAAATCCAAAATATTTTCGATCATTTCCTTTTGAAACGGCGCTATGTCGTTAAATTCCTCTGTGTTGAGATAATCCATTATCTCATCGTCTGCAGACAGGTTTTCATTTCTGCCTTTAATTTTATCAAACAACGCTGAAAAAAAGCTCTGACGCCCGTGACCGTCGTCCATTTTATACACTCTTTCCTTTCTGAATTTGGCTTTAATCTGAACTGAATAAAATAAGATCAAATATAAATTCTCATAATAGTATCTTACAAAATATTAAGAGCTATGTCAATAGAAAATCTGCAATTTACACTTAGGTTTACAATTTTTTTACTGTATTTTGTATTTTTAAGCTAAACTAGCTCTATATTTTGTCTAAAACTACTTTTTGTTAGCATTGAGCTAAGATTTATCGGTCTTAAATTATAACTAAATTAATATGTCCCCTGCCTCTATAGGCGGCGGGTTCCACTTAATTTTTTCAGGGGAGGAAGACAATCCCCAATGAAAACGTTGAATAACAGAGCTGCGCCCCTTATTAATACAATGCCTTAAAATTGGAGGTTTTTTGTAAGGATTGCCCATTTCACACAGGAATACGTCCACAAAATAGTAAATTTCAGAAATTTTTTGCAGGAGAATAAAATAGTTCTTGCATTTTTATTGTATTTGTAATACAATAGTATAGAACAATCAGTTATTGGAGGAGAATGTAATGCTTTTAAACGAAATGTCAAAAGAAGAGCTGTCAGAATTTAAAGAAGCTCAGCAAAAAAAGTACAACGAATATAAGGCGATGGGTTTAAATCTCAACATGGCAAGAGGAAAGCCCTGTTCGGAGCAACTTGACTTAACACTTGGACTTTTAGATGCCGTTCACTCGGATTCTACTTTCTCGGCTTCCGACGGAACAGACGTAAGAAACTACGGAGTTTTAGACGGACTTCCTAAAGCTAAAAAAATGTTTGCAAAAATGCTCGGCGTTGATCCAAGCGAGGTTATCGTCGGCGGTAACTCATCTCTCAATATGATGTACGACTCAGTTGTAAGAAACATTCTTTTCGGTGTTGATGAAAACAGCAAGCCTTGGAAAGACTGCGGCAAAGTAAAATGGCTATGTCCTTCACCGGGATACGACAGACACTTTGCAATATGCGAGTCTTTAGGCATTGAAATGATAACAGTACCTATGAATTCCGATGGTCCTGACATGAATATAATCGAAAGGCTTGTTTCAGATGACGAAGCGATAAAAGGAATATGGTGCGTTCCGATGTACTCAAATCCAACAGGTATAACCTATAGTGACGAGGTTGTAAAGAGAATCGCTTCTCTCAATCCAAAAGCTGATGATTTCAGAATATTTTGGGATAATGCTTACTGTATTCACCATTTGACAGACACTCCTGACAAGCTTTTAAATATAATGGATGAACTTAAGAAAAACGGAAAAGAGGATATGATTTACATCTTTGCTTCAACCTCTAAGATCTCATTCCCCGGTGCAGGAGTTGCTGCAATGGCGGCAAGCAAAAAGAACATTGAATACATTCTTTCAAAGATGACCGTTCAGACGATAGGTCACGACAAGATAAACCAGCTTCGCCACTATAAATTCTTCGGCGGGTATGAGGGCCTTGTGGAGCATATGAAAAAGCATACAGCTGTAATTGCTCCTAGATTTAAGGTTGTAACAGACGAACTTGAAAACGAAATTGCACCGCTCGGTATAGGTTCATGGCACAACCCGAACGGAGGATATTTCGTAAGCTTCGATTCACTGAACGGCTGTGCGAAAAAAATAGTTTCGCTTTGCAAAGAAGCAGGAGTAGTTTTGACTGGTGCAGGCGCTACTTATCCTTACGGCAACGATCCTGATGACAAAAACATCAGAATCGCACCAACCTTCCCTAGCATCGAAGAACTTAAAACTGCTATGGAGATTTTTGTAACAGCGGTTAAACTTGCAAGTGCGGAGAAACTTTTAGATAATGCGTAATGCTTAATTCGTAATGCGTAATTAAGTCGGAATTAGAAATTAATAATCCGAATCAGACATTGACACAACTTAATACAAAAATCACAGCGCACCGCAAGAAAAATTTGCGGTGCGCTGTTTGCTATGTAATTAATTTTTATACTTCCAATCAGCTTTTTTGTTCAATTTTTATCGCTCGTTTCCTTGCTTGCCGTATCAATTTCATGCAGCGCATAATTTAGGCATTGTATTACAATTTGGTTTAGCGACAGATTATTTATACATGCTATCCTATCAAGCTTTTTTACCACGCTTATCGGCAATCTTAACGTCTTGCTGATAGTTTCTGGTTTTCCCTGAATTTTTAACATTCTCATGCACTCCTTTACATTAGTTACTTATGATTTCATTCGTCATAGTAACAATTATATCACATTACAAATTAAATATTTGATTTTATTCGTGATTACGAATAAAAATTTATTTGAAAATGGTCAAAAAATGATAACAGTAGATAGACTTATAAAACTAGCAAAATTTTATAATGTATCAACAGATTATATATTAGGACTTACAGACAGCAAGAATAAAGAGTGGTAAAACAAAATCCACAGACTATATTCGACATTGAATTCTTCATATTTGCAAGTATTGACAAATATCGTAAAAGATGCTATACTATTATTATAAAAGATTATGATACATTTGATAGGCAGTCACCGTAAGGGACTGTCTGTTTTTTGTGCATAAGCTCATCTTATTGAATTTTCAGGAGGAATTATAATGTCAAAAAAAGAAACCGTAAAACGATACATACTTATTATAATAAGCCTGTTTTTCTCAGCACTAGGCGTTGCGGTAACAAAGCACGGCGAACTTGGCGTATCTCCGATTTCGTCAGTTGCAAATGTTTTAAGCTATAAATTCTCTTCCATGTCGCTTGGTACATGGCTTATTATATGGAACTGCATTTTGATTGTGGGGCAAGTGCTTATTTTAAGAAAAAATTTTAAGCTCATTCAGCTTTTGCAGATACCCGTATCGTTTCTTTTTGGATATTTTACCGATTTCGGCTCGTGGATTGTTTCGTCTATTCCTGCTGATTCTTATGCGATAAGGCTTATTATGGTGATTCTTGGTGTGGTGATTTTAGGATTTGGAATCGCCCTTTCGGTAATAGCAAACGTTATAATGAACTCAGGAGAGGCATTTGTAAAAGCAATATCCGATGCAGGGAATAAAAATTTTGGAAACATAAAGATTGCCTTTGATATTAGCTGTGTGGTGTTGGCAGTAATACTTTCTCTTTTGTTTTTTGAATTTGAAATTGTCGGAACAAGAGAAGGAACTATTATCTCTGCTGTATTTACAGGAGTGGCAGTTAAATTTTTTATAAAGATTTTCAAAACTCCCCTCGAGTCGATTCTTGTAAAAAATTAAGGAAACTTTTAACTGTCAGCGCATATAATATTATTGGGAATGATTGTCAAAATTTGGAAACAAGCACTGTTAAGTAATGATTTTAAGCATGTTTCAAAAAGTAGAGAGAGTTTTTTTGTACAGTTTTGTTGACAAATGTCATATTATATGATATCATTGAATAAATATTATTTGACAGAGGAGGATGCTTTATCAAACGAATAATTAGAAAGCTTTTTATATGCGCCACGGCTGTTACATGTTTTGCCACATTGTTTTTAAGCTTTCCTGAAAAACAGTTGATAACAGCAAGAGCTGATGATATAGTTAGAAAAGTTAGCGACAATAATACCTGTGACGACGGATATGTTTTAAGCTCCGAGGTTTCAAACTCATGGAGGATCAAAAACGATCCTGAGTTTAAAAAATATCTCGAAGGAGGCAATGCTTCTTCTATATCTTCCAGAGCGTTTGGTGTTACAACGCCTACCGTACCAAGCAAGATGAGCGGTTACAAAAAATATAATGTCGTAGACGTATCCGAGTTTCAGGCTTGGCACGATCCGATCGACTGGGAAGCTTTAAAAAAGCAGGGAATAACCGGAGCTATAATCAGAGCGGGATATCGTGGTTACGGTACTGAAGGAACGATTGTTAAGGATCAGTATTTTGATCAGAATGTTCAGGGAGCATTAGATGCAGGACTTAATGTCGGAGTATATTTCTATACACAGGCTATAAGCGTTGCGGAGGCAAGAGAAGAAGCAGATTATGTTGCTAAGTGGATAGGCAACTATTATATAACGCTGCCGGTTTATTTCGATATTGAGCATGTAGATTACGATGTCGGAAGACTGGATGCCGCAAATCTCAGTAAATCCCAGCAGACGGCTCTTTGTACTGCCTTTTGTGACAGAATGCAAGCGAACAAGCTGTATGCCGGAGTTTATGCCAGCAAATATTACTTTTACGATGAGCTGAATTATACAGAGCTCCAGTCAAAATACGAAATATGGCTTGCGCATTATTCCACTACAACCGATTATGCAGGCAGTTTTGACGCATGGCAGTATTCAAGCAGCGGTGTCGTTACAGGAATTTATGATTATGTAGATCTGGATTTGTGGTTTGCAACAACTCCAGCTAAAATATCGTCTGTAAAAGCGGTAAAATCGGGAACAAATTTAACTCTAAGCTGGGACAGACCTAAAGGTGCATATGCGTTTTATATAGAAAAGTATGACGCTGCTTCAAAATCCTATAAACAGCTTGCAACGATCAAATCATGTACCTACACATTAAAAAACGTATCTAACAACGATAAATACCGTGTAGTTCCGTACAAAAGAATGGGTAATGAAGTTTTCAGAGCGACAGCTTATGAGATCTACGGAAACGGTTCTCAAACGCCATCTGTGCCTGTTACAGATCCAACGAATATACCTGATGTTTCGATAAACAGCAAAACCATTTACCCAAACGAAATAAGCGTAACATTTAAAAAGCAGAATGTTAGCGGCTACAGGCTTTATATCTCTAAAAATAAGGATATGACAGATTCGACTTATGTTCAAGGTTCGAGCAATATACAGAGCATAAAAGGGTTAAGACCTGATACAACATATTATTTCAAAGCGTATATGTATCAGATTTCAAACGGTAAGGCATATTGGTCAAAGCCGATAACCTTTTCTCAGAAAACAGTGGATCTTGACTCGCCTAAGTTAAATACCAATCTTACGACAAGCTCCTCAACGTCTATTAAGTTTAATCTGAATGCAGTTCCAAGGGCTGAAGGCTACAGAATATGGCTTTACGACAATTCAAACCTTACAAACGGAAGAATGATTGACGGCAAAACGACCATAACATTCAGCGGGCTTACTGCGAACAAGTCGTATTATGTAAGAGCGTATGCTTATCTAATGGTTGACGGAGAAAAATATTTTTCAGATCCTACGACATTCACCTACAAAACATTGTCTTCCGATACTCCCGAAACAGTAACCAACTTCAAAGCATCGGCAGCTTCAAAAAACTCAGTTAAGCTTACCTGGACTAAGGTATCCGATGCACAGGGGTATATTGTTTACAAATATGATCCTTCAAAGAAAAACTATGTGAGGGTAGAAAAAACTGCAGCCAATTCCAACTCCTACACCGTATCGGGACTTTCTGAGGGAACATCATATACCTTTGCAGTAAAAGCGTATAAAACAATAAACGGCAAGGAAATTGTAAGCCAGTCATTCCCTACCGCTTCTGTTGTTACACCGCTTAGTACGGTAACCAACTTCAAAGCATCGGCATCTTCAAAAAACTCAGCTAAGCTTACCTGGACTAAAGTATCCGATGCACAGGGGTATATTGTTTACAAATATGATCCTTCAAAGAAAAACTATGTGAGGGTAGAAAAAACTGCAGCCAATTCCAACTCCTACACCGTATCGGGACTTTCTGAGGGAACATCATATACCTTTGCAGTAAAAGCGTATAAAACAATAAACGGCAAGGAAATTGTAAGCCAGTCATTCCCTACCGCTTCTGCTGTTACACCGCTTAGCACGGTAAAAAGCATTAAGGCGACATCTGCTAAAACGTCTTTGAAGCTTAACTGGGGTAAAGTGAGCGGCGCTCAAGGATATATTATTTATAAGTATGACGCATCAAAGAAAAATTATGTGAGAGTTATAAAGACAACCAACACTACAACGTCATATACAATTACAGGTCTTATAGCAAATACCTCTTATACTGTAACGGTAAAAGCATACAAAACTGTTAGCGGCAAGGAAATTGTAAGTGAGAGCTTCATTCCGCTTAAAGCAAAAACATCTAAATAATAAAAAAATATCCTCAGAATATAAGTTCTGAGGATATTTTTCAATAAAGGGCAACATCCCCTATTGAACGTTTTCAGCGGGATGACCTTATCCCACCGCTGAAAAAATTAAGTGAAACCCGCCGCCTATAGGGGCGGGAGACATCTTAATTTAGTTATATCATAAAGAAAGCTCCCGAATAACATCGAGAGCATTTTCTTTTAATAAATCTATGAAACTAAAGCATTAGTCTTCTTTTGAAAACTGATCTTTTCCTACAGAACAGAGAGGGCATACCCAATCCTCAGGAAGATCTTCAAACTTTACGCCTTCAGCTTCTTCATCATAGACATATCCGCAAACATCGCATACATACTTTGCCATTTCTTACACCTCCGAAAATATTATCCCATAATAGCAGTGATTTCATTCACGCCGTCTTTAAGTTTATCAGCAGGAACAAAATTCCCCTGAAGCACTTCGCCATTTAGTGTGAGAGATTTAATTCCGCTTTC
Organism: uncultured Ruminococcus sp.; assembly: GCA_900553335.1. Lineage (GTDB taxonomy): Bacteria > Bacillota > Clostridia > Oscillospirales > Ruminococcaceae > UMGS1601. Next base: position 12,526 of record USCU01000008.1, read on the forward strand.
AACATTACTTGGATTTTCAACCTTAATTGAAAGATGAACTCCACGGAAATTTTTCTCTATTTCAAAGTGATCCCAATCCGATGGAACAGAAGGATCAATAACAAGTCCGTCAGCGTTAGGACGCATACCTAAAATACCCTCAACGCAGCCCACCATAACAGTTGAACCTGTTCCTGTGAGCCAGTGAACGTGAGCTCTTCCCTCAAAAGGAGAACGAGTTGATTCAACAAACTGTCCGTGAACATACGGCTCTAAAACTCTGATCTCAGCCTGATCGTTCATAGCAGCAGGTGAAGATTCCATGAAATACTCAAAAGCTCTGTTTCCATGTCCCATAAGACTCTCAGCAAGGATTATCCAACCCTGTGACTGTGAGAATATACCGCCGTTTTCCTTTGTATCAGGATTGAAGATGTGCATAAGCGCACCGTCAAAATAGTTGTCAACATAAGGAGGCTCTAATAGCTTAACACCGTACTTAGTATTTAAGATACTGTGAACACTCTCCAAAGCCTTTTCGCTCTGTTCCTCTGAAGCAAAGCCCGAAATTACCGACCAGCTCTGAGGATTGAGCCACATATTAGCCTCAGGATCCTTCTTAGCTCCTACTACAACACCGTCCTCACGGATTCCTCTTATAAATCTATCCTCGTCCCAGCAATCTGAAAGCGATTTACCAAGCTCCGCTTGGATCTCATCTATATATTTAACGTACTCAGCGTCGTTTCTCTCTTCAGCCCAAGCTCTGATAACGCTCATAGCATAGTAAAGCTGGAATGCAACGAATGTAGATTCTCCCTTTTTACCGAGTCTTAGGCAGTCGTTCCAGTCAGCATGAAGTCCTGCCGGCATCTTATGATCGCCCAAACGCTCCATTGAAAACCTGATAGCATTTTTAAGGTGGTCATATACGGTGTCCTCGCCGCCGTTAGCATAAACGATAACTTCGTCTAAGAAAGCTTTATTTCCGCTTTCTCCGATATACTTGTAAATTGTCGGGAAAAGCCAAAGAGCATCGTCAGCACGGTAAGACGGGTGTCCGGTTTCCTTAGCATAAACTGAATTTTCATCGTTTTCATCAGGATATGTTTCATGACCTGCGTTGTGATTAAATTTTACAAGCGGAAGTCCGCCGCCGTTGTCGACCTGTGCAGAAAGCATAAATCTAATCTTTTCAAGAGCTGTTTCAGGCTCAAGATGAATGATACCCTGAATATCCTGAACTGTATCTCTGTATCCGTATCCGTTTCTAAGTCCGCAGTAAATAAATGAAGCTGCTCTTGACCAGATAAATGTAATGAAGCACTGGTAAGCGTTCCAAACATTTATCATATTATTAAACTCCTCACTCGGAGTCTTAACCTGGAAGTTGTTTAAAATTCCGTGCCAGTATGAAACAAGCTCTTCAATTTCTTCATCAACCTTGCCCGGCTTTTCGTATTCTGCCATCACTGCGTTTGCAGCAGCATTGCTGTCTCTTATACACATCTCCGAGCCCACGAGACAAGAGGCA
>USCU01000009.1 GCA_900553335.1 uncultured Ruminococcus sp.
AAACTTACCCATGACTATTGCTCCGAGTGATACCGGAGCGGTGAGCAGACACTGATCCGTTTTGTTTCTCTTTTCTTCAGAAAATGTTCTCATAGTAAGGATCGGAATTAAAACTATAAGAACGTACATCATCATGGAAAAAACAGAATTAAGCTCGGTAGTTCCCTGCTGAATTGACAAAAGCGTAAAGAAAAAGCCTGCCGCAAGATAGAAAAATGCCAAAAATACATATCCGATAGGAGAAGTAAAATAAGATACAAATTCTCTTCTGAAAATAGCAGCCATTATTTTGTTCCTCCTTTCATCTCTATCTTTTCGCCCATTGTAAGACGAAGGAATATATCCTCAAGCGACATCTCGCTTGTCTTAAGCTCGATTATATACCAGTTTCTTCCTGCCATTCTCGTAAACAGGTCACGTCTTATATCCTTATCCTCTTCGGATTCTATAGTAAACTCGCTGTACTCGTCCCGCTCAGCGACAAGACTGACCTTCAAAACTCCTGGTATTCCCTCGATAAGCTCTTTAACCTCTCTCGCCGGTCCGTCGATCTTAACTGAAAGCTTATGCTCTCCCGAAAGGGAGGACGAAAGGTTCTCTGCGGTATCGTTCGCAACAACCTTTCCCTGATTGATTACTACGATCTTATCACAAACAGCCTGAACCTCCGAAAGAATGTGTGAGGACAGAATTACCGTATGGTTTTTACCGAGTTTCTTAATAAGTGTTCTTATCTCTATTATCTGCGATGGGTCAAGTCCTACCGTAGGCTCGTCTAAAATCAAAACATTCGGATTACCGACAAGCGCCTGAGCAAGTCCGACTCTTTGCTTATAACCCTTTGAAAGATTTTTTATAACTCTTTTGTAAACGTTCTCGATTTTTACAAGTCTGCAAATATCCGCAATATGCGTATTTCTCGGAAGCTTGCATTTTTTGAGATCGTAGATAAAATTCAGGTATTCCTTAACCGTCATATCCATATAAAGCGGTGGAAGCTCAGGCAAATATCCTATACTTGCTTTCGCTTTAATAGGATCTTTTAAAATGTCATTACCGTCAATTAAGGCTTCACCTTCCGTTGACGAAATATAGCCGGTAAGAATGTTCATTGTCGTTGACTTTCCTGCTCCGTTCGGACCTAAAAAGCCGAGTATTTCACCGTCATTTGCGGTAAACGAAATTCCGTCAACCGCTTTTTTATCACCGAAATGCTTAGAAAGATTTCTTACTTCTATCATTTAACTTTCCCTCCTTAAGGGCTTATGTCTTTTACCGATTAATTGTAAAACATATTTGTGATAGTATTATGAAAGCTTTTTGATTCCCTCTTTTATTCTGCTCAAAGACTCTTCTTTTCCAAGTATTTTACAAAGCTCGATTCCGCCTCCCGGTGTAAAGCTTTTTCCCGAAAGAGCAACTCTTAGCGGCCACAGAACGATTCCGTTTTTAACTCCAAGCTTTTCAATAAGAATGAACAATGCCTCGTGAACGCTGTCGGCGGTCCACTCGTCAAGACCTTCAAGCACCGGCAGGATTGCTTTCAAAGACTCAAGCGAGTTTTCCTCGTTTGTTTTCATCTTCTTGTGACAATAAAGCGATGTATCATAATCGGGAAGCTCGTCGATAAAGTCAACCTGCTCGGGGATCTCTGTAAACAGCTCCGTTCTCGGCTTTAAAAGAGATGCAATAAACGCAATATCAGCGTCTTCTCTTTTAACTGTTTGTCTGATATAAGGCTCTGCGGCTTTTGCAAAATCCTCATCGCTCATTTTCTTTATATATACGCCGTTCATTGCTCTGAGCTTTACAGAATCGAAAATTGCAGGAGATTTTGAAATTCCCGAAATGTCGAATTCCTCTATCAGTTCGTCAAGCGTAAATATCTCATTCTCACCCTTAGGCGCCCAGCCCAAAAGCGCAATATAATTTATCACAGCTTCTTTTAGGTATCCTTTTTTCATCAAATCCTGATAAGACGCATCGCCATCTCTCTTGGAAAGCTTGTGCTGCTTGTCCTTCATGATATGCTCAACGTGAATATATACCGGCACTTCCCATCCAAATGCTTTATACAAAAGATTATATTTCGGCGCGCTCGAAAGATACTCGTTTCCTCTTACAACATGAGTTATCCCCATAAGATGATCGTCAACAACATTTGCAAAGTTATATGTCGGAAGTCCGTCCGTCTTGATCAAGATCTGATCGTCGAGAGTTGAGTTCTCAACTGTTATATCTCCGTAAAGCTCGTCATGAAACGTTGTAGTTCCCTCTAAAGGAACCTTTTGCCTTATAACGTAAGGTACTCCATCAGCAAGTTTCTTCTCTACTTCTTCTTTAGATAAATTTCTGCAATGGCGGTCGTACATCGGCATAACTCCGCTTGCTTCCTGAACAGCTTTAAGCTCGTCAAGACGCTCTTTATCACAGAAGCAGTAATAAGCTTCTCCCTTTTCAACAAGCTCCTCGGCATATTTTTTAAACATACCCATTCTTTCAGACTGAATATAAGGTCCTACCGGTCCGCCTATGTCAGGGCCCTCGTCCCAGTTAAGACCACATTCACGAAGAGTGTCATAGATAACCTCTGTTGCGCCCTCAATATATCTTTCACGGTCAGTATCTTCGATTCTTAAGATAAAATCTCCGCCGTTTTTCTTTGCGATAATATATGTGAACAGCGCAGTTCTCAGATTTCCTATGTGCATATATCCCGTCGGCGACGGAGCAAATCTTGTTCTTACCTTGTTCATTATAAAACTTCCCTTCTAGCATTTTGTATATCAAAGTCAACCTGCCTTTTAAGTTCATTAAGCGAGGCAAACTTTTTTTCTTCCCTTAAAAATTTTATAAGTTTAACCTTCAGGCTTTCGCCGTATAAATCTCCGCTGAAATCTAAAATATGTGTTTCTATTAACGGCTCTTTATTTCCAACTGTCGGCTTTACCCCGACATTTGAAACTCCTCTGTATGTTTTCCCAAAAACCTCGACCTCGGTAAGATAAACTCCAAACCTCGGCAAAACCGTTTTTTCGGGAATAGCTTGGTTTACAGTCGGAAACCGAAGCGTTCGGCCTATTTCATTTCCGTGTATAACCTTTTCAAAATACCCGAATTTCTCATAAAGCATATCATTCGCCGAAGAAATATCTCCGCTTATCAAAGCATTTTTTATTCTCGTTGAGGATACCGCTTGTCCTTTATACATAACAGGAGGTGTCACGTTTAGCTTTATTCCATATCTACGGCACAGCTCACAAAGATCATCTGCTCCTGCCGCTGCTCCCTTTCCGAAACGAAAATCTTCGCCGCAGAAAACCTCTCCTGCATTAAATACTCCGACTAAAACCGCTTTTACAAAATCCTCTGCCGGCATATCCTTAAAATCCGAAAATTTCGGAGCAAATATATATTCAACGGAAAGACTCTTTAAAAGTTCAAGCTTTCTTTTGTCAGTATAAATAACGCCCTTATTCCCTTTTGTAGTGACTGTTTCACTTAAAAAAGTAAACACCGCCGTTTTAAGTCCGCTTTTATTTGCAGAATTTAATACCGCTCTGTGTCCGATATGAACGCCGTCAAATATGCCGAGAGAAACCGCTGTGCGTTCTCCGCTTGTAATATTCTGCATTACTGCGCTCACCTTCTCAATAAAAGTTCTTTATTCTTTTTGTTTGATTCCCGCTCACGTCCGTTTCGGCAAGGCCCAAAAACTCGCCGTCAAAGCCGTATATCCGATATGTGTCGTCCTTAGCGCCTATCTGATCGGCTCTTAGCATTACTCCGTTCTTATAAAGCCATGTTCGCTTTTCATCAAGCGTTACGCTGTCATAACATTCAAAAGCCTTGTCGGTCGAAATTAAAGCGTTTTGAAGCTCGCCTTTTTCCTTAAGCCGTTGAAGCTCATCAATTTTAAAAGCCTTGCTAAGCGAAAAACCGCCTGATGCGTCACGCCTTAATTCAGTCATTACTCCTATCGTTTTAAGGCATTTTGCAATATCACAAATAAGAGTTCTTATGTATGTTCCCTTTGAACAGACAACATAAAGCTCTCCGCTTTGACTTTCCTCATCAAAGCACAAAACATCAACCTGATGAATATGCACGTCCCTTTCGGGGCGTTCGATTTCAATTCCCTTTCTTGCAAGAGAATAAAGCTTCCGACCATTTATTTTCACAGCCGAATACATCGGAGGGATCTGCTTTATATCTCCTAAGAAGCTTTTTGCCGCCACAATAAGCTCATCTGTTTTTACCCGGCTTTCTTCTTCAGACAAAACCGTTCCCCATATATCCTCCGTATCGGTTTTTATTCCAAGCTTAAACGATGCGGTATAAACCTTTTTGTCGTTCGGCAAAATGCCGCACGCCTTTGTCGCCTTCCCGACAAATACAGGTAAAACTCCTGTGGCCATAGGGTCAAGAGTTCCTGCATGACCTATTTTCTTCGTTTCAAAAATTCCTCTGAGCTTTGCACAAACATCAAACGATGTAAAATTCTTCGGCTTATTAACAACCACTATTCCGTCCACTGCTCAAGACACTCCGATATTTTATTTATAAGCTTTTCAATAACCTCGTAAAGCTCTCCTCTTATCTCGCATCCTGCCGCACGGATATGTCCTCCGCCGCCGAATGCATTACATATTGAAGAAGCATTAAGCTGCTCTGTTGTTCTCAAAGATATTTTATAAACTCCCGTTGCTTTTTCCTTAACGGTAACTCCCGCACAAACACCTTCAATAGTCAAAGGGAAGGACGATATTGATTCGATTTCTGAAAGATCAACACCGTATTTTTGCAGAATGCTTAAGCTTATAACATTTACCGCCACACGCTCATTACAGAAAAATTTCATTTCAGAGGTTATCGCTCGCTCAGCCGCAACAACGTTTTTGCTCTTAATCTCAAACATCCGTCTGTTAATGTGATAAAAATCCGCTCCTGCTTCTATAAGCTTTGCAGCATAATAATGCGCTCTCGAATCGGTATTTTGAAATTTAAAGCATCCCGTATCAGTAGCTATTCCGGTATAGAGAAAAGAAGCTATTTGTGCTGTAATTTTGCCGGCGTCGCTTATTAATTCATAAATTATCATTGCCGCAGCCCCGGCTGTCGCATCAAGCAAGGTATCCTTTGCATATTTCGTATTTGAAATATGGTGATCAATACAAAGATCCACTGCTCCAGGCTCCTGATACTTTTTAAGATTATCGCCTAAAAGCTTATTATCAGCGACATCGACCGCTATAACAAATTTCTCCTCAAACTCCTCCGGTGAATACCAGTCGCACAAAAAATCATATCTTTTCGGAATCTCATCGCTGTTTATTACGTTTGCGTGTTTTCCTATATTCCTCAAAAACGCACAAAGAGCAAATCCGCATCCCAAGGTATCGCCGTCGGGACTTCTGTGAGTCAAAATTGTAAAATTGTCGTTATCCTTTAACGCTTTCAGTACACCTTGTAAATCCATAAATGCTGTCCTCTCGAATCATTCATCTTTTAACAGTTCGTTTATTCTTGCGCTATGCTCCATAGAATTATCAGCATAAAACTTAAGCTCCGGACATTTTTTTAGGTGAAGAGCATTTGAAATATCTTTTTTGATGATTCCCTTTGCGCTTTCAAATCCCTTTACCGCTTCCTTAGCCTGCTCATATCCTTCGATAGACGAAACAAACACTTTACAGTAAGATCCGTCGGAAGAAACCTCGCATCTGACTATTGTCAGCATCATAGCTCCTGAAATTCTGGGATCTTTTAAATCACGGATCTTCGAGGATATAATTCTCTTTATATCCTCACCCATTCTATAAGCCTTTAATCCTGCCATAAATAAACCTCTCAACAACTAATCTCTGTATTCTTCCATATAAAATGCTTCTAAAATGTCGCCTTCTTTAATGTCGGAGAATCTCTCCAAAGTAATTCCGCATTCGTATCCTTCTGAAACTTCCTTTACATCGTCCTTAAAACGTCTTAGAGATGACATTTTATCCTCGGCAATTACGATTCCGTCACGAACTACTCTTATCTGATTGTTTCTTCCTACCTTACCGCTTAATACATAGCTTCCTGCAACCTGACCGACGCTTGAAAGCTTCATAACCTGCCTTACCTCGACTCTTGCTGTTTCAACTTCTCTGAACTTCGGAGCGAGCATACCCTTCATAGCGTCACCGATCTCTTCTATTGCATCGTAAATAATTCTGTAAAGACGGATATCAACTCCGTCATGCTCTGCGTTTGCCTTAGCGATAGGGTCAGGTCTTACGTTAAAACCTACGATTATAGCATTTGAAGCTGAAGCGAGCATTACATCTCCTTCTGAAACCGCTCCTACTGCACCGTGAATAACCTTTACTCTTACCTCTTCATTTGAAAGCTTTTCAAGCGACTGTTTAACTGCTTCAACAGAGCCTTGTACGTCTGCCTTTACGATAATAGGAAGCTCTTTTCTCTCTCCCTCAGAAATCTGGCTGAAGAGATTGTCAAGAGTAACCTTTGTCTGCTGGTTGAATATTTCCTCCTTAGCCTGATGCTTTCTCTGCTCGACAAGCTCTCTTGCAAGCTTTTCGTCAGCTACTGCATTAAAAGTATCTCCTGCGTCAGGAACTTCTCCAAGTCCTGTAATCTCAACAGGTGTACTCGGTCCTGCCTCAGTGATATCCATGCCCTTATCGTTTGCCATTGTTCTTACTCTTCCGACGCTCGTTCCTGCAATGATTGCATCGCCATGCTTAAGCGTTCCGTTTTGAACGAGGAGAGTTGCGATAGGTCCTCTTCCCTTATCAAGACGTGCTTCAATTACAGTTCCCTTAGCAAATCTGTTAGGATTAGCCTTAAGCTCCTTTACTTCCGCTACAAGCAGCACGCTCTCTAAAAGATCGTTTATACCCATTCCAGTTAAAGCCGATACAGGAACGCAAATGACATCTCCGCCCCAGTCCTCGACTAAAAGCTCATGCTCAGTAAGCTCCTGTTTGATTCTTTCAGGGTTTGCCCCCTCTTTATCCATTTTATTTATTGCGACAATAATTGTGACACCCGCAGCTTTTGCGTGGTTTATAGCCTCCACCGTCTGAGGCATGATTCCGTCGTCTGCCGCAACAACGAGTATAGCGATGTCAGTCGCCTGAGCACCTCTTAAACGCATTGCTGTAAACGCTTCGTGTCCCGGAGTGTCAAGGAAGGTTATTTTCTTTCCGTCAACATCGACCTGATATGCGCCGATATGCTGAGTGATACCTCCCGCTTCTCCCTCAGTAACGTTTGCGTTTCTTATCTTGTCAAGAATAGACGTCTTACCGTGGTCAACGTGCCCCATAACAACGACAACAGGACATCTCTCAACGAGATCCTCCTCTTTGTCCTCCTCATCAACGATAAGTCTTTCTTCAATAGTAACTACAACCTCTTTTTCAACCTTTGCTCCAAGCTCTTCAGCAACAAGAGATGCTGTATCGAAGTCGATTACTTCATTGATTGACGCAAAAATTCCAAGTCCCATAAGCTTCTTGATAACCTCAGTTGCAACAACCTTAAGTCTTGCAGCAAGATCTGATACACTTATCTCATCAGGAATCTTTACCTTAAGCTTCATCTTTCTTGCTCTTTCAAGCTCTAAACGCTGAAGCTTCTGCTGCTCGGTTTCTCTTTTGGTAGAATACTTCTGCTTTTTGTGCTGCTGAGATTTCTGCGTAAGCTTTTGCTTTTTGGAATAGTTATCCTTACCCCTGCCCTGACGGGAATCAGCAAGCGTATCGTATTTTTCATTGTATTTATCAAGTTCTACATAAGAACCCCTCGTATCTATTGTTCTTACATTTGAACCGGATTTCTGCTCGGAAACTGTATAACCGCTTTGATTATCACTTCTGCCTGTATTAAGCTTCAGTCGCTCTCCCTTTTCCTTTTTCTTAGGAGGCTCTTTTTTCTTTTGCTGAGGCTTAGGCGTCTCCTTAACAGGCTTTTCTTCTGCTTTCTTTTGAACCTTCTGTTCTGCATCAGGCTTTGCATCAAGCTTTTCCTTTTTCTCGGTCTTTTGAACCGGCTTTTTATCAGGCTTTTTCTCTGAATTTTTCTTTGGCTTATCCTCCTCATCCTTTTCTTCCGGCTCCTTCGGAGCATTTGCACTGTTAAAATAATCGTTAAAGCTTGTTACTGAATTCTTCTGAGAAAAATATTCCATAACAAAGTTTACCTCAGCCTCACTGAGTGCGCTTACGGTTTTCTTTGTTTCACCAAATGCCTCCTCAAGACATTTAACAACCTCTGTATTGACCAGTTTTAAATCCTTTGCAAGTTCGTTTAATTTATATTTTGTCGCCATAGGTAACTTACTACCTCCTTAATAAGTAATATCGTCTAAAGAAATTTCTTCTATAAGCGTTTTTGTTTTTTTATAAAACCCGGAATCCAAAACAGCGATAATTCCAACCTTTTTACCGAGCTGTTCTCCCACCTCTTCCATGGTCATATCCAGCGAATACATCGGAACATTATCAAGAGCGCAGAAAAACTTAACCTCTTTAAGACTTTTTCCGGAAATATCATTTGCAACGCAAACACATTTCGCTTCTCCCGATTTACAAGCGTCCTTTGTCATATCCATTCCAAGGGCAAGCTTCGACGCTCTTCTTGCCATTGTTAAAAGTCCCATTATTTTATTCATCTGACAGCTCACTCTCCATTCTTTCGTATACGGCTTCGTCAATCATACACGAAAAGCTCTTTTCAAAGCGGCGCTTTTTCCTCGCTTCATTAAAGCATTTAAGGCTGTGACATATATATGCTCCTCTTCCCGACTTCTTTCCGGTAAGATCAAGCGATATTTCTCCGTCCTTAGATTTCACTACCCGTATCATTTCCCGTTTGGGCTTTGCTTCGCCGCAGCCAAGACACAAACGCATAGGAGTTTTCTTTGTTTTCATATAAAACCTTCTTCGATAAGGGGCAACGCCCCGTCATTTAACAAGCAACCGTGCATTATCCCTTAGCCTTTCAGCTGAAAATCCATCATCCACTGAAAAATAATATGGAATCCGCTGCCCTAAAGGCGTGGAACATAGGCTGCATTTATCAATCAATTTCTATTGTATGCTCAGGACCTATATCAATTTTATATCCTGTAATTCTTGCCGCAAGCTTTGCGTTTTGACCTTTGTTTCCAATAGCGAGCGAGAGCTGATTGTCAGGAACTACAACCGAGCATGAACGGCTTCCGTCCTCTGCAAGTGTAACGCTTATAACGTTTGCCGGAGAAAGAGCTGCCGCAATAAACTCTGCGTCATTTTCGCTGTAAGGAATAATATCTATCTTTTCTCCCTTAAGCTCCTTTACTATCGCCTGAATACGACTTCTTCCCGCACCGATGCAAGCGCCGACTGCGTCAACGTTTTCGTCCTTAGACCATACTGCAATTTTGCTTCTTGATCCTGCTTCTCTCGAAATAGCCTTGACCTCTACCGTTCCGTCATAAATCTCAGGAACCTCAAGCTCAAACAGCCTTTTAACAAGATCTCTGTGAGTTCTTGAAATTTTAACCGAAGGGCGTCGTTCGGGATTTACTATTCCCACAACGTAAACCTTTATTATATCGCCCTCTTTAAGCTCTTCGCCCGGGATCTGTTCGCTTCTTATGAGATACGCTTCGTTCTTATCAATCGTTAAAACTGCGTTCTTCGTTCCCGGTTCAACCTTTAATACTGTTGCCGAAACGCATTCATGCTCCTTGCCCTCATAAGCTGCTAAAAGCCTTTCTCTCTCAATTTCCTTGATGTCATGCTTGATAGACTGCTTTGCAGACTGAGCGGCAACTCTTCCGAATTTCATAGGGTTTAGCTTGATTGATACCTGACCTCCAACCTTCGCTCTCTTTGAAATCTCAAGAGCGTCTTCTAAGGAAATCTCATTATCAGGATCTTCAACTACCTCTACGACTGTTTTGTTGAGCTTGACCTCAAACTTTCCTTTTTCAGGATTGATGTTTACTATTATATTCTCTTCCAAAACGTCCGGATAATCTTTTTTTATCGCCTTTGAAATTCCATCTGCGATTTTCTCAACCAAATCCTCCGTATCAATCTTGTTCTCAGCGCCGAGAAGAGAAAGCGCTTCAAAAAATTCCTTGCTCATTTTCCATTAATTCCTCCTAAATTTTTTAAAACAAATCATTATCGTCGTCAGCTTTTATAATTGCGCACTCAGAAAGTGCAATTTCCTTTTCTTCGCCGTCCAGAACGATTATTTTTTTACTATCTTTGTCATATGACAAAAGCTTTGCCGATATTTCCTTTTCGCCGTCTACGGCCTTATAAAGCTTTATTCTTACATTTTCGCCGATAAAAGCCTGAAAATGCTCCGGCGTTCTCAGCTCCCTTCCGAGCCCCGGAGAACCTGCTTCAAAAACATAAGAATCGCTTATCGGATCGGCATCATCCAAAATCTCGTTAAACAGCCTTGAAAACTCCTCGCAGGAATCCATATCAAGGCCCTCTGCCTTGTCAATAAAAATCCGAAGATACCATGTCGCACCCTCTTTTTCATATCTGACATCCCATAGAGAAAGACCAAGCTTCTCGCAAAGCGGCTCAGCGAGCTCTTTTATAACGTCCGCCGTTTTTAAGCCTTTTTTCTCTGCCATATAACCAATTCCTCCTAACAAAAACGAAAGACCGGAAGTCAAGCTCCAGTCTTTTAATAAAAACTATTGTAATTAGTATACCACTCTATTTATAAAAAATCAAGTATATTTAAAAACTTTTTCCACAGGGTTATTTCTTTTTATTATTGCAAACAAGATTTATTATGTTTGTAATTAAGATTATCATCGTAAGTACTTCCATAATGCTCATGCTGCTCACCTCCGTTTCCGGAGGGAAATTCAAACTACCTGCCGTTTATACAGTTGCCCTTGCGCCTATCATAACGCGAGGGTTATTTTTGTCCAACTTATTAATTCCGCATTACGAATTAATTGTCCACTGTCCATTATCCATTGTCAATTACATTAATTATGCATTACGAATCATCAAAAAGAGCAGGCACTAAATGCCTGCCCCAAGAATATTTAATCTTTGCTCTTGATATATTCATCTATTGCCTTTGCAGCAGTTTTTCCTGCGCCCATAGCGAGAATTACAGTTGCAGCTCCCGTCACGGCGTCGCCTCCGGCATATACCCCCTCACGGGATGTAAGTCCGTTGTCGTCGGCAATGATTCCGCCCCATTTTTGAGTATCAAGTCCCTCGGTTGTGTTGCGGATAAGCGGATTCGGAGATGTTCCTATAGCCATAATAACACAGTCAACGTCCAGCACAAACTCGCTTCCCTCTTTTACAACCGGACGGCGTCTGCCCGACTCGTCAGGCTCGCCAAGCTCCATTTCAACGCACTTCATGCCCTTTACACACTTATGCTCGTCGCCGAGAATTTCAGTCGGATTTGTCAAAGTTTTAAAAATGATCTCTTCTTCTTCCGCATGTTCTATCTCTTCGTTTCTTGCAGGCATTTCCTCTTTGCCTCTTCGGTAAACTATGTAAACGTTCTCTGCACCCAAACGCTTTGCGCTTCTTGCAGCATCCATAGCAACGTTTCCTCCGCCAACAACCGCTACGTTCTTAGCATTCATTATAGGCGTGTCGCTGTTCGGAAGATACGCTTTCATAAGGTTTGTTCTTGTTAAATATTCGTTTGCGGAATAAACGCCCTTAAGGTTTTCGCCCGGTATGTTCATAAATCGAGGAAGTCCTGCACCCGAACCGATAAATACAGATTCATATCCCTGCTCAAAAAGCTCGTCTATCGTAATCGTTCTTCCGATAACAACGTTTGTGTTCACCTCAACTCCGAGTGCCTTGAGATTTTCAATTTCCTGTTGAACGATAGCCTTAGGAAGTCTGAATTCAGGAATTCCGTATACCAAAACTCCTCCTGCGAGATGTAAGGCTTCAAAAATCGTTACCTTGTAGCCCATTCTCGCCAAATCCCCCGCACAGGTAAGTCCCGAAGGTCCTGCACCGATTATTGCGACCTTGTGGCCATTTTGCTCAGGAACGCTTGGAGCTTCCTTGCAGTTTGCCATATGCCAGTCAGCAACGAATCTTTCAAGTCTGCCTATTGCGACAGGCTCGCCTTTGATTCCTCTTACACACTTGCTCTCGCACTGTGTTTCCTGAGGACATACTCTTCCGCATACGGCAGGAAGCGCAGAGGATTTAGATATGATTTGATATGCTCCCTCGAAATCACCCTCTTTTACCTTTGCGATAAAATCCGGAATATCAATAGCTACAGGACAACCGCTTACGCAAGGTCGGTGCTTACAGCCAAGGCATCTGTTTGCCTCGTCTATCGCCTGCTCTTCTGTATATCCCAAAGCAACCTCTTTAAAGTTCTTGTTTCTTACAAGTGGATCTTGAACAGGCATTTCATTTTTAACCAAGCTCATATTAGGCATCGTTATTTTACCTCCTTTTTAAAGAGATTGCACGCTTCCTCGTGTCTTTTTCTTTCAAAGTCTTTATACATATTAGATCTCTCGATGGCCTCGTCAAAGTCTACCTCATGTCCGTCAAAATCAGGTCCGTCAACACACGCAAACTTTGTCTTTCCTCCAACGGTAAGACGGCATCCTCCGCACATTCCCGTTCCGTCAATCATAATAGGATTCATTGAAACCACCGTTTTGATTCCGTATTCTTTAGTAAGCGCACAAACGAATTTCATCATGATAAGCGGACCTATTGCTATTACCTCGTCATATTTCTCGCCTGACTCAATAAGCTCTTTTAAAGCGTTTGTAACGAGTCCTTTTTCTCCATAGCTTCCGTCATCAGTCATAATCTTAAGCTTATCCGAAACAGCGGCAAATTCGTCCTCCAAAATTACCAAATCCTTGTTTCTGAACCCTGCTACAGAATGAACCTCGCAGCCTAAGCTGTGCAGCTTCTTAGCGATAGGATACGCAATCGCACAGCCTACACCTCCGCCTACAACAGCAACCTTCTTAAGTCCGTCAGTATGCGAAGCCACTCCAAGAGGTCCAACGAAATCATGAATGTACTCTCCCTCATTCTTGTGATTCAGCTTTTCGGTTGCACCGCCTACGATCTGAAAAATTATCGTAACCGTTCCTGCTTCTCTGTCAAAATCAGCTACAGTAAGCGGGATTCGTTCTCCGTTTTCGTCAACTCTCAGAATAATAAACTGTCCCGGTTCTGCCTTCCTGGCAATGAGAGGAGCATCTATCTCCATCAAAGTTACCGTGGGATTCAAAACCTTTTTTCTTACGATCTTATACATCTAAAGATTTCCTCCTTAAACCACGGGCATTCGCCCTGCATTTTATTGTATTTAATATATCATTATACTATGGTTTTTTGTTTTTAAAATATATTCTCAATATGTGTCATATTAAATTTTACATAAAGTACTGCAGCGAATATACTCGCTGCTCAGTCTGTCGAAAAAGCACACTTTTAAAATATTGTCGTGTAGGCGGACATACGACGGCGCAGTAACACCCTCATTGAAAAATCACTTTTTATCAAGTACATCTATAAGTTCGGTAAGCTTAGCTGTAAAATCCTTATCATACTGGCTTAGCTTGTAGTCGTGCCTGTAAATAAGAACGTCCTTGATTCTCCTCTTTGAGTCAGTGCATTCTACTTGCTTAAGTCCTCTAGTCATAAGAATCTCTTCAGGAATCGGAGATACCCACATATATGAATTTGGTATTTTGGAAAGAATATCAAACTGACTTCCACGTTCGTAAACGGATATCTGCCTTGGGGATTTCTTATTTGACTTATTATAATACTGTCTCTTATACACATCTGACGCTGCCGACGATCTACTCTGTGTAGA
>USCU01000010.1 GCA_900553335.1 uncultured Ruminococcus sp.
TCTTCGCTTCTTTTACAGCATTTACAAATTCATCAATTTGCTCAGTTGTGTTGTCCGCACAAAAGCTTACCCGAAGAGTAGATTCAAGCTGTGAATCGTTATATCCAAACGCCTTTAAAACCTCGCTCTTTTTTCCTTTTGAACAAGCAGAGCCTGAGGAAACGTAAATTTCCTTTGCCTCTAAAAAGTGAAGAAGCGTTTCACTTTTGTAATGCTCAACCGTAAGGCTGTTTATGTAAGGAAGTGAATTTTCAAATTCATGAAGATAAACACCCTCTACATTTTTAACGCTCTCCTTGAGATATTCTCTTAAAAGCTCAGCTTTATCAAAACGAGAGATAATATCGTTCGCATGAACATTTACAGCAGCGCCGAACGCATTTATTAAAACTGTCGATTCACTTCCTGAGCGCCTTCCCGATTCCTGTCCTCCGCCGATAATAAACGGCAAAAGGTTCACACCTTTCTTTATGTAAAGCGCCCCTATTCCCTTTGGAGCATAAGCCTTATGACCGCTGACTGAGATCATATCCGCAGACATTGTTTTTGAGTTAATATTAATTTTCATAAATCCCTGAACAGCATCGGTATGCGTATATATCTCCTTATCTCTCATTTTTACAGCTTTAAATATTTTTGAAACATCGGTTATTACTCCGGTTTCATTGTTTACAAGCATCAAAGATACTAAAAGCGTATTTCTGTCTATCTGAGTCAAAATGTCGCTCGGGTTTATAACTCCGTCCTTACCAGGAAATATTCTTACAACTTCAAAGCCTTGCTCTTCAAGTCTTTTAATAGGCTCTGCTACGCTTGGATGCTCGAAAGCTGTGGTAATAATTTTCTTTCTGCGTTTGCCCTTTGTCAGCGCAGCAGAAAAAATTGCGGTATTATTACTCTCCGTAGCTCCGGATGTAAAAGTAATTTCATTCTCATCAGCATTTAATGCCTTTGCAATAATACTTCTTGCATCTTTTACAAGCATCTCCGAATTTACTCCCATTTTATGAAGGCTCGATGGATTGCCCCATGTATCTTTCAGAGCTGCCTCCGCAGCCTTTACCGCTTGCTGGCAAGGCTTTGTTGTTGAACAATTGTCAAAATATATCAATTTTTAAAACCCTCTTTGCTCTCAAAAATGAAACCAATTTTATTTTATCATACTTGTCCCTTTTTTTCAATCCGCTAAAACGTATATTTTTCGGAAATTATGTTAATACTAACCTTAAATTCAAATCTAAGGCAGTTATTTCGCCTTAAAAACCAAAACAAAACTTATTTTTCGGGAGTGATCATTTTTGAAGAAAAGAACAAAAGTAAGGTTTATAACCTTTATATCTGCTATAGCAATTGTACTCATCATACAAAATCTATGCCTTATGAACAAAGCTGACGAAGCACAGCTTGCGCTTGAATATGGTTATCTCAGAGCAGTTGAGGACTTATCCTTAAGCGCTGATAACGTAAGTGTAAATCTTGAAAAAAGCATGTATTCAAACGATGCAAAAATGCTTGAGGAGATTTCAAACTCGCTGTCCCGTGACGCTGCGACCGCAAAAAGCTGCCTTTCTCAGCTCCCTATCGGAGAGCTTAATCTAGAAGACACATACAAGTTCTTCTCACAGGTTGGAAATTACTCAACTTCCCTTGCTAAAAAGCTATCAGACGGAAGCACGCTTACAGACGAAGAATATGACACTCTGAAAAAGCTGTATGATCTTTCTGTAGATCTTAAAGACAAGCTATGGCAAGTAGAAAAAGCGATAAATGACGGCGGAGTACTGACCTATGATAAGATAGCAGCTATAAACAGCAGCTCGTTTAAGGAAAACGAAACAAACAACGCCTCATTTGAAGAGCTTGACTCTACCTTTGATAATTATCCGACACTTATTTATGACGGACCGTATTCCGATCATCTTTTGGTAAAAGCTCCAGAGCTTATCAAAGGAAAAGCTATTGTAACAAAAGAAAAAGCCAAAGCTCGTGCCGCAGAGGTCTCAAGAGTACAGACGGACAACCTAGTTTACTACACTACAGAGCAAAGCAGTATGCCTGCGTATCTTTTCAGGACTTCGGATACAACCTGTGCAATAACAATTAACGGCGGATTATGCTCATATATGCTGAAAAGCCGAGAAGTTACCGAAAGTAATATTTTAAACGAAGAAGCTGTGAGATATGCGCAAAGCTATCTCGGCGAGCTTGATATCGACAACATGAAAGAAACCTACTACGAAGCATACAACAACATTCTTACTATAAATTTCGCATATTCCAAGGACGGCGTATTATACTATCCCGATCTTATAAAAGTATCTGTCGCACTGGACAACGGAGAAATTTTAGGCTTTGACGCAAGGGGTTATATAGCAAACCACTATGAAAGGTCCTTTAAAAGTCCTGAAAAAACATTAGATGAGGCAACAGAAAAAGTATCTCCTAAATTAACTGTAGTTTCATCGCAGAATGTTGTTATACCTACGGGAACAGGTTCTGAGCTTTTATGCTATGAATTTAAAACCAAGGGTGAAAATGACGCCGATGTTTTAGTTTATATAAACTGTGAAACGGGAGCGGAAGAACAAATTCTTATTTTGATTGAAAACGAAAACGGAACGCTTACTGTTTAACTGGAGGATAATTTATGAGAATCAAAGAAGTAAAAGCCAGAGAAATTTTAGATTCAAGAGGGAACCCTACAATTCGCACAACCATAACTCTTTATGACGGAACTACCTCGTCCGCAAGTGTTCCGTCCGGAGCTTCTACCGGAAAATTTGAAGCGGTAGAGCTAAGAGATAACGACAAGAACAGGTACGGCGGCAAAGGAGTTTTAACGGCAATTTCAAATGTAAACAACGTTATCGCACCACAGATTTGCTCAACCGAATTTTCCCAAAAAGAGCTTGACAGCACTCTTAAGGCGATGGACGGCTCGGACAATCTCAAAGCCCTCGGGGCAAACGCAATTCTTTCTATATCACTTGCGTTTGCAAGGGCGGCAGCAAAATCTAACAATATTCCGCTTTTTGAACATCTCGGAAACGGCGCAAAGCTTCCCGTTCCTATGCTCAATATTCTAAACGGCGGGGCGCACGCTGCAAACAACTTGGATATTCAGGAATTTATGATAATGCCGGTAGGGTTTACAAAGTTTTCAACCGCCCTTGAAGCAAGTGTTTCGGTTTATCACAACTTAGGAATTCTTTTAAAGCAAAAAGGCCTTGCTTCTACCGTTGGAGATGAGGGAGGCTTCGCTCCCGATCTGAAGGACGAACGGGAAGCTATAGAGCTTATTATTGAAGCAATAAAGCTTTCAGGCTATAATACCGAAAAGGATTTTAAGCTGGCTCTTGATATGGCGGCAAGCGAATGGAAAACCGATAGCGGATATTTTCTTCCGAAAAAGAAGCTTCAGCTCTCTACCGATGAGCTTATTGAATATGTCGAGAAGCTCACTCTGGATTACCCTATCATTTCTGTTGAGGATCCATTAGGAGAAGAGGATTACGAAGGCTTTAAAACGCTTACCCAAAAGACAGGGGACAGACTTCAAATCGTTGGAGATGATTTGTTTGTGACAAACAAAAACAGACTTTCTGACGGAATAAAAGAGGGATATGCAAATGCAATTTTAGTAAAGGTCAATCAAATAGGAACACTTACCGATGCGCTAGATACCATTCACACCGCAAAGGGAGCAGCATATAAAACAATAATCTCCCATCGTTCGGGAGAAACTGCCGATACCTTTATCGCAGACCTTGCCGTTGCAATTAACGCAGGACAGATCAAAACCGGTGCGCCATGCCGTTCGGAAAGAGTTGAAAAATACAATCGTCTTTTAAAAATTGAAGAAATTCTTTCGCCGTTTTCCTTCTATGGGGATTTGTTCTGACAAAACCGAAACCGCCTGAGCAATGCCAATGCACAGGCGGTTATTTTTTACTTCTCAAAAAATCCTACAGCATTTTTATAATTTCCTCTGTTTCAAAAACCTCGTTCACAAAAAAATCAAACATTAGGCTTGATAAATTTTCATCGTCATACTCTATTTCCTTTGAATACATATGAGCTATACAAATACGCTCTTCCTGATCTTTCCCGCAAAAAAGTTCACGCAGTAATATAACACTTATCGCGGCAAGCTTCACCGCTCCGAGCATATCGCCGTCAAGTGAATACAAAACAAAATAACGGTATAAAAAATAACAGAATATCCGCTTAAGCTCATCGTCAGATTTACTCTCTTCTGCCTTAATATCCTTTTTGGCGCTATCAAGCATTTCTATCCATTCTTCGTCAAGCACCTCAAGACCTTTAAACACATCAAGCATTTCTGCGATATTCTCATAGGAACGCTTGCTATCAATCGTCAGTGTTTCAAGAGTCACACCTTTAACTTTTTCATATTCACCGTTTGCAGCAAGCGGAGCGATTTTTTCAGCATAAATT
This sequence comes from uncultured Ruminococcus sp., assembly GCA_900553335.1. Lineage (GTDB taxonomy): Bacteria > Bacillota > Clostridia > Oscillospirales > Ruminococcaceae > UMGS1601. Next base: position 4,459 of record USCU01000010.1, read on the forward strand.
AATGCTCCTGCGACTTTATCCTCTACTCTGCCGTTTTCCAAAACAAAATCAATAAGCTTTTTTCTCGTGTCTATAAGCCTATCGGTAAGCTCTTCCGTTTTAGAATTTATATCCTCATTTACATCGTATAAATTCGGATTTTCATCTGTCATTATAAGCCTTGCCGCTTCTTCGCAGGCAAGTCCTATTCCGTATTCTTCTATATCAGAATATTCGTTTATATATCTTGGGTGCATTTTGCAGATATATCCGAGATTCTCTTCACCAAACCTCAGTGCTATCTCGCAAAGCCCGTCGTCACGCAGCATAGAACAGCATCCGCCATGTATAAAATACCCCTCGCTGTCCGACTCAATATCCCTGTAAAATCTTTTAAAAATATCCTCCGTTCGGCTTATATAGCTTTTATATGTATCATCGTCTACTGCTATACGCCAACCTACTCTGCAGCAGTTATCTCTGCACTTATCCGCTGTGCAGACAAATCTTTTATAGTAATCAGGCGCTACCCTTTTCATTTTTCTCACCTCTCCAATAAGTATAACAAATATTATTGCGATTGTCTATATTGACCGCTGCGCTAAAACGCAGTATAATATCTATATAACTAACAAAAGGAGGAATGAAAATGCTGTTTGTAAACTACCCGAAATGTACGACCTGCAAAAAGGCAAAGGCTTTTTTAGACAGTATCGGAGTACCCTATGAGGACAGAAACATAAAGGAGCAAAATCCTACCAAAGAGGAGCTTTTAAATTGGATACATTCAAGCGGACTCGACATAAAACGATTTTTCAACACAAGCGGTCTTATCTATCGCTCACTTGGACTTAAAGACAAGCTTAGCAGCATGAGTGATGAAGAAAAGATACAGCTTCTAGCGTCTGACGGAATGCTTGTAAAACGTCCTATTTTAATTGACGAAAACAAGGTTTTAGTCGGATTTAAAGAAAAAGAATGGGAATCATTAAAGCAACCACAAAAAGGATGACGGCTATGAACAAACTTAATTACAAAACCTCCGGGAACGACATAATACTTGAAGCCGAGGATTTTGATTTAGATGAAACCCTTGACTGCGGACAGGCGTTTCGCTGGGAGAAAATATCCGATAATGCTTATCACGGCTTTGCTTTAAATACTCCGCTCACGATTATTCAGGACAAAAACCGATTTACATTTAAAGATACCAGCGAAGAAACCTTTCTTTCTCTTTGGGCTGATTATCTTGATTTATACACAGATTACGGTGAAATAAAGGCTCGCCTTTCAAGTGATGAAACACTTTCAAAGGCTTGCGCATATGCGCCGGGAATACGTCTTTTAAAACAGGACAAATGGGAAGCGATTTGTTCGTTTATAATTTCTCAAAACAACAACATTCCGAGAATCAAAGGAATCATCAAAAGACTTACCGAGCATTACGGTGAATTCCCGAGCTACGATACGCTTGCAAAAGAAACACCCGAATCGCTTGGGTTTTTAAGAGCGGGCTTTCGTGCAAAATACTTAGTTGACGCGGCGAGCAAGCTTGCAAACGGAGAACTTTCTCTTGAAAAACTGTCAAACGCTCCCCTTAACGAAGCGAGAGAACAACTTATGAAAATAAAAGGCGTAGGTCCTAAGGTTGCGGAATGTGCGCTTCTTTACGGAATGTACAGAACCGATGCATTTCCTATTGATGTTTGGATAAAACGTGTAATGGAGCGGTATTATCCGAACGGCTTACCCGAATGCACTAAGGGTATAGAGGGAATCGCCCAGCAATATCTGTTTCATTACATAAGAAATCTTGAAAATTAGATACTTAAAAGAACAAACCGTTGACGAAGAAAAACTCTTCATCAACGGTTTTCTTGTATTCATCTTGCATACAAAAACGCAATAACCACGAGCCGTGCATATAATTGACCATTCTCCATTGTCAATTGTCAATTAAATTTACCCTTTTGCATCATACCAGCTTTTTCCCTCGTTCACATCAGCTATCAACGGCACTGCAAGAGAAGCGGCGTGCGTCATTTCACAGGAAAGTATCTGAGATGCTTTATCCTTGTCCTTTTCGCTCACTTCAATTATAAGCTCATCGTGAACCTGTAAAATAAGCCTTGCGTCAAGCTGCTCCTCTTTGAGCCGCCTGTAAACTCGTATCATAGCTATTTTTATTATGTCGGCAGCAGTTCCCTGAATCGGTGCATTCATCGCTGCCCGCTTTCCGAATGCCTGAACCATTTTATTTTTAGCAACAAGCTCGGGAATATATCTTCTTCTGCCGTACATTGTAGTAACATATCCCGTCTTAAGCGCATCTTCCACCGTTTTGTCCATATATTTTTTTACACCCGGATATGTTGCATGGTACTGCTCGATATACCTCTTTGCCTCGGCTACCGAAACACCTAAATCGTTTGAAAGAGAGAATGCGCCTATTCCGTATACAATTCCGAAATTTACTATTTTTGCAGTTCTTCTCATTTCGTCTGTTACAAAATCTATTGGCATATCAAAAACCTTACTAGCAGTCATTGCATGGAAATCCTTTCCGGACAAAAATGAGCCTATAAGATTTTCGTCATCACAGGCATGGGCCAGTATTCTAAGCTCAATCTGGCTGTAATCCGCATCTAAAAGCGTATAGCCGTCTTTTGCGATAAAGAATTTTCTCATCATTCGCCCAAGCTCTTTTCTGACAGGAATGTTTTGCATATTAGGATCGCTCGATGAAATTCTTCCTGTTCTCGTTTCGGTCTGATTAAAGAAGGAGTGGACTCTTCCGTCCTCCCTTATAACCTTTAAAAGTCCCTCTACATAGGTAGAATTCAGCTTTGTAAGTGTTCTGTAGTCCAGTATCAAAGGAATTATAGGGTGTTTTTCACGAAGCTCCTCTAGGACCTCTGCGCTTGTAGAATATCCGCTTTTGGTTTTCTTCTTAAACGGAAGCCCTAGATCCTCAAAAAGCACTTCTCCTAGCTGTTTTGGACTTGCGATGTTAAATTCCCTGCCCGCAAGATCAAATATCTCGCTTTTCAAAACACTTATTTCCTGCGACAAGCCTTCACCGAATGTCTTTATGCCGTCTGCATCCGTTCTTACGCCTAGATTTTCCATACTCGCCAAAACTTCGCAAAGAGGTATCTCAATGTCATACAAAACCCCATCGAGTTCCTTTTCGCTTATCTCTCTTTTAAGTCTTTCACAAAGACCTTCAAGAGAAGCTATGTCCTCATATCCTGAAACATCTTTTCTATATGGAATGTTATAAACTAAACATAGATTCATTACGCTGTAGCCGCTCGCCTGTGAATTTAAAAGATATCCTGCAAGGTCAGCAATAAACACAATGTTTTTAAGCTCCGTTTCGTTTTTCATACAAAGCTTATAAGGTTCTTTACCCTCAAAACAAATCTTTTTGCAGTCGCTTTTAAAAAACTCAAGCATGAGCTTTTCGTCTGTTGTATAAAAAATAATCCCTTGCGCCGCAATATCAAGCCTTTTAGGCGAATAGATAAAGTATGCCGTTTTATCTTTTGTAAAATTTGAGAAATCCTGTGCTTCAAGCTCTTTTATCTCGGCGGTCTTTAAGTTGTCAGGCAAAATCTGATCAGGCTCAGATTCTGCTGATGCGATCTCCTGCAAATCAAGCTTTTCTATAAGCTTGAACATCTCGTATTTTGCCAAAACTCCGTAAAGCTTTTCTTCGGTTACATTTCCCTGCAAGTAATATTCGAGATTTGTGTCTATAGGCGCATCAAGAACGATAGTTCCGAGCCACTTGCTGTGATATGCATCGTCTTTACCGTTTATAAGCTTATGTTTTAGATTCTCTCTTATGTCGCTCTCATCAATCGTATCGTAAAGCTTATCCACCGAGCCGTATTCTCGAATCAATGAAAGGGCTGTTTTTTCTCCTATACCCGCAACTCCTTTTATGTTGTCGGAGCTGTCGCCCTGAAGCGCTTTAACATCTATAAGCTGTATCGGATCGAGTCCATAATCCTCTTTGATTTTGTCCGGAGTGTATATTATAGTTTCCTTTGTTTTTGCAAGATAAACCGTAACATTGTCGTTTACAAGCTGTAAAGAATCCCTGTCGCCGGTTAAAATCACGCATTCTTCGCCGCTTTGACTCAAAAGATGAGAAACGCTTCCTAAAATGTCATCCGCTTCATATCCCTCTATTTCAAGCACCTTAGTTCCCAAAAGCGTAAGGATTTCCTTTACAACAGGCATCTGTGCTCTGAGCTCCTCAGGCATACCCTTTCGGTTAGCTTTATAGGTATCGTCCTCCTTGTGGCGAAATGTCGGCGCATGAACGTCAAACGCCGCTACGACTCCGTCGGGCTTTACCTCTTTGATCGTCTTAAGATATATATTCATAAACCCTGTAAGCGCATTTGTATAAAAGCCTTTTGTATTTGTCAAAAGCCTTATTCCGTAAAAAGCCCTGTTCATCATGCTGTTTCCGTCGATAGCTAAAATTTTCATATTATTCCTCCCGACAAGGTTGTTTGATAATGGGTTTGCTCCAATAATTATTGTAATCCGAGCGTGTCGGCGCATGTCCGCCTATGCGACAATATTTTAAAAGTGTACTTTTTCTACAAACTGTGTAATCCGTAAATCTGCTTCATTTCTTCACTGTATTCGTCATTGTCATCATAGACAAAAAGACCTTTTTCTACTGTCATAAACGGCTTTGCTCCCTTTTTTCCCTCGGCAAGCATAAGCCAAGGAGCATCGCCCTTTTTCTTTGAAACAAATCTTATTCTTTTCGGCTCAATTCCGTTTTCTCTCATAGCACATAAAACGTCGCATAGCCGTTCGGGGCGATTTGTAATGCAAAGCTTTCCTCCGAATTTGAGGTTTTTTGAAGCGGCACGGCAAACGTCGTCTATTGTGCAAAGTGTTTCATGACGTGCTATCTTATCCGCCTTTGTTTCGCTTATTATTCCCGTTCCCGAAATTTTATACGGCGGATTACAGGTTATAAGGTCAAGCTCTTCGCTCGCTTTAAAATCTTTTATGTCACCGTGAAACAGAAAAAGTTTTTCAAGCTTTGACTTTTGTCTGCTCTCCTTAAGCTGACAAAACGCTTTGTCCTGAATCTCTGCCGCATATATTTTCAGAGGCGAATAAAACTTTTCGAGCAATAATGCTACGATTCCGTTTCCGCTGCAAAAATCACAGACAATATCCTTTTTTCTGGCTTTTGAAAAATATGCAAGCAAAAAAGCGTCCGTTCCGAAGCGATGGTCTTTTGACACACATACCGAAAGCTCGTCGTTTAACCTTTCAAACTTAAAATCGCTGTAATTCATTTAACCTCTCCGTTTTTCAAAATCTCATCGCAAAGCCGATAAAGATCATCAAGTTTTGAAAGCCCTCCGCATTCGCCCCTCAGCTTAGCGGCATTAGGCAAACCCTTTATATACCAAGCAATATTTTTTCTGGCTTCCTTCATTCCCTGCCGTTCGCCTTTGTACTCGACAATTTTTTTCGTGTGTAAAATCATCATCTCCACTCGTTGCGGGAGCGACGGCAAAGAAAACTCTCTTCCATCGAAATAAGCGTTTATCTCATCAAATACAAACGGACTTCCGTAGCTTGCTCTTCCAAGCGTTACAAAGTCACAGCCCGTTTGCTCATACATTTTCTCAGCATCTTTTCCGCACTTTATATCACCGTTTCCGATAACAGGAATTTTAACGCTTGATTTTACGTCTTTTATAACCGACCAGTCAGCGGTTCCCGAATACATCTGTGCCTTTGTCCTTGCATGAACGGTGATCGCCGCCGCTCCTGCCTGCTCAAGTCTTTTTGCAAACTCAGGAGCATTAATGCTTTCCTCGTCCCAGCCCGAACGTATTTTTACCGTCACCGGAACATTTACCGCCCTTACCGTTTCAAAAACGATTCTTTCTGCGGTTTTCGGATTTTTCATAAGAGCCGAGCCTGCTCCGTTGCCGGCAATTTTAGGTACAGGACAGCCCATGTTTATATCAATTATATCCGGTGAAAACTTTAAAATCATCTCAGCGGCTTTCGCCATAAACACCGGATCTTCTCCGAAAAGCTGAAGCGCCATAGGTCGCTCAAAATCAGTTATCTCGCAAAGCTTCGGCGTTTTCTTATCTCCGTAGACAAGTCCCTTTGACGAGATCATTTCGCTTGTGAGATAAGCGCATCCGTACATTTTGCACATTTCTCTGTACGCTCTGTCGGCGACCGACGCCATAGGAGCAAGGGCTGCATTGCCTTTTATAATAACATTTCCTATCTTAATTTCTCTCATGCCGTTTTGCATTCTCCCGTGTACTTTTGCATATTTCTAGGCTTTCACTTAATATCCGAGTTTTTCCCCTACAAGTATTACTTTTATCCTTCCCTTGTGTCTTTGTCTTGCGCTTACGACATAATTGCAGCAAACCCTGCCGTCGCTTTTACAGCCTGTCGGCATATCACCTTTTATTCCTATACATTCTCCTGTTTCTAAACAGTAAGTCTTACAGTCAAGTCTTTTTGTATTACATGGCGCAGCTATGGTTTTTACTCTTCTTACCGCCTCGTCAAGATTTTTTACTATCTTGTTATAGCCGACAATCATCACTACCGATTTCGGACCGTAGCAAATAGCCGCAACTCTGTTTGAATTTCCGTCAACATTATAAAGCTCACCGTTTAAAGTAACGGCGTTTGATGAGCAAAAATAGCTGTCGGCAAAAAAGCTTTTTCTGTAAAGCTCCTCAGTTTCCTCTCGTGTTTGACATTTTGAGCGATCAAGTACGTTATAATCACCCGACATAAGCATATCCATAACGCCCGACTGCTTTACAGACTGCGATCCGCCAAAAGAAATTGTTTCACCCGTTTTCAAAAGGCTTTTTGCGATCTCTACAGCTTCATCGCTGTCCTTTGCAATAAAAGCTGAAATGTTATTTTCCTCAAGCGCTTTCCTTGCGCTCTCCATAAGTCTTAAAACTTCTTCATTCATTGTTATTACTCTCCTCTAATCAGTTTTCATATTGTCTTTCAAAAAGCTCATTTATAAGCGATTTCAAGCCTTTGTTTTCAGGCCTTTTAAGATTCGGATCGCTTTCAAAAATCCTCTTTGATTCCTCCTGAGCATCCTTTAAAACTTCTATATCCTCGGACATATCCGCAATTTTAAGCTTCGGAAGTCCGTGCTGCTTTGAGCCGAAAAAGTCTCCCGGTCCTCGCATCTTGAGATCCTGCCTTGACAGCTCAAATCCGTCTGAGATCTCCGACATAATTTTAAGCCGTTTTCTGCAATCCTCAGTCGGGTTGTCAGTAACTAAAATGCAGTACGACTGCTCAGCACCACGTCCTACTCTTCCTCTCAGCTGATGCAGCTGAGAAAGTCCGAACCGTTCTGAATTTTCTATCATAATGACAGTTGCGTTCGGAACATCTACTCCCACCTCAACTACTGTGGTCGATACTAAAACGTCAATCTCTCCCGATTTAAAGCGAGTCATTATTTTTTCCTTTTCAGCGGCTTTCATCTTCCCGTGCAAAAGCCCTATGATATATCCCGAAAGATCATTAACCGCCAAGTTTTCTGCATATGTTTTAACGCTTTTCAATCCCGACTCGTTTTCTTCTATCATAGGGCAGACGATATATGCCTGCCGCCCTTTGTCAAGCTCTTTTTTTATAAATGCGTATGCCCTCTGCCTAAGCCTTCCCGTAACTGCATAGGTTTGTATTTTCTGCCGCCCCTTAGGAAGCTCGTTTAAAACCGATATATCGAGGTCACCGTAAATCATAAGCGCAAGCGTTCTCGGGATCGGAGTTGCCGACATAACTAAGACATGCGGATTAACTCCTTTTTTAGAAAGAGATGCTCTTTGGTCAACCCCAAAGCGATGCTGTTCGTCTGTAATTACAAACGCCAAATCACAAAAACTTACGCTTTGCTGATAAAGCGCCTGAGTACCTACTATAACGTCTATCTCGCCGTCTTGAATTTTTTGATACATCTCGCTTTTTTGCTTCGGAGTAAGAGAGCCTACCAAAAGTCCGACATTAACGCCCAAAGGCTCTAAAAAGGCCTTAAAGGTTTCATAATGCTGTGCCGCCAAAATCTCTGTCGGCGCCATTAAAGCCGTCTGCTTTTTATTCTTGAACACAAAATAGCTCACCGCCGCCGCAACTGCTGTTTTTCCGCTACCAACATCACCCTGCAAAAGCCTGTTCATAGGGAAGTCCTTTTTCATGTCCGAAATACATTCATCTATAGATTTTCTCTGACACTCGGTAAGCGAGAACGGAAGGCTTTTATAAAAGTCGTCAATATCAGCACCTGACAATCTGTTCGGGGTTTGCTCTCTGTTTCTCCCCTTAAGCATTAACATTCCAAGCCCAAGCGTTAAAAGCTCATCAAAAACAAGACGTCTTTTCGCCGTATTAAAGCTGTAATCATCTTTAGGAAAATGAATATTATAAAGCGCATAAGGCAAAGAGCAAAGTTCGTGTCTTTTTAAAATACCGCTTGGAACAGGCTCATAAATTCTTCCGTTTAAAAGCGAAAGCGCATTTTTAATGTTCTCTCTGATGAGGTTTTGAGTTATCCCCTCTGTCATCGGATAAACCGGCTGCATATTTGCACCTGCGCCTATTTTAAAAACTGTCGGCGAGTTCATTTCTTTTCTGACCATATTTCCCGAAATCTTTCCGTAAAGAATAATAGGCTCGCCTAAGATAAGAGAATTAAAGAGATACTCGCTGTTATAAATTATTACAGTTAAGTCCTCCTCGTCATCGGTAAACACAGCCTTAAATATTGTCATTCCCTTTCTTATTCTCGCAGGCTGTCTCTTATACACATCTCCGAGCCCACGAGACAAGAGGCAATCTCGTA
>USCU01000011.1 GCA_900553335.1 uncultured Ruminococcus sp.
AAAACGCTTTAAGCTTACTAAGTGCTTTCGCATCGTAATGTAATGCATCATGTTACACGAATACCCAAAAAAGCACATCTAAATTGGTTGTAGTTTTACACGCACTGTGATAAAATATATCTTATCTTAATAGTCGAAAAGATAAAATGAATGAAATGGAGAGAAGCTATATGAGCTTAGGTTCAAATATTCGTTTTTTGAGAAAACAGAAAAAATATACACAGGAACAATTTGCAGAAAAGATGGGTGTTACACGTCAGACTATATCAAGATGGGAAGCTGACGAGGTAGTTCCGGAGCTCACAAAGCTCATTGAAATAAGCGATATTTTTGTATGCAGGCTCGATACGCTTGTGAAGGAAGACTTGTCGGATCAGAGCGAAATTTATTCAAAAGTTCAAATAAAAAGAGTAGCACCGTTCAGAATGGCGAGATATGTAATAATATCTCATGATCCTGAAAGTAATGTCCATGACTATATGGAGCAGTGGGCTAATAACAGTGGACTTAAGATTTTATATCCAAACGCAAAAATGATAGGCTGGGATTTTCCTTTTGTATCACAGGAACAGCAAAACAGGTTCGGAATGCATGGATATGCGGCGGCTTATATTTTACCGAAAGACTTTGAAACAGAATGCCCCGGTGTAGAATATGCAGAAAATGAAGAGGCTGACTACGCAATGATCACAATTAAAGATCCTTTTATTCAGCCTTTTGATAGGATACCTAATGGATATAAGCATATCATGGAATATCTTAAGGCAAACAACTTTAAAGAGAAGCAACAGGATAATATCCTCAACTGCTTTGAACATGAATATGAGAAGAATGGAACGATTTATATGGATGTTTATATTCATGTTGATGGCGTAACCAAAGTTGATGCTTTTTCAAAATTTAGTTAAAGCAGTTTAAGATAGAAATGAGGTTTAGTTTATGTTGGAATTTACAAAAGCCGGATCATCGGACGCTTTGGTTCTGAATAGTATTTCAAAGCGTGCATTTGACAGTGACATTGCGGTTGGCGCAGCTTCAAAATCAGGTGCGCCCGGATATATGTCTTTAAAGTTTTATGTAAAGACGGCTAATGCAAATCATTTATATAAATTATCATTGGATAGACTTATTATAGGTGGCGCCATACTTTTTTTGGATGGTATCAAGCTCAATGTGGAAAGAATATTCGTAGATCCTGAGCATTTCAGAAAAGGCTACGGTTTATTTATAATGCAGAAAATAGAAGAAATGTTTTCTGAGGCGAAAGAAATATATCTTGATACGCCTATTTGGAACATTCGTACAAATGCTTTTTATCAAAAGCTTGGATATAACGAATATAAGAAAGATGATAAATTTATTTACTACATTAAAAAGATAAACATATAACCGCAGCTTATGTCCCCTGCCTATATACGCATCCTTTCTTTTTTCGTACTTACAAAGCGCTGAAGCTTGATCAAGCTTCAGCGCTTATTTGACTTTATGCAATTCAAAGCTTTCTCAGATAATCTTCAACCGCTTCAAGCTTTAAATTTATTAATGAATCCATATCGCTATAATACTAAAATAACTTGTTATCGGGCATAGGATTTGTATAAAAATCCTATGCCCGATAAAACTTCCTATAATCTTTGTTATGTCTTTACTTAACAATATCCTCATCGCCGAACGGATCACCGCACTGAGGACAGAACTTAGGAGGATCTTTCGGATCTTCCGGCTCCCAACCGCACTTGTCGCATTTATAAAGAAGCGCTCCCTGCGGCTTCGGTTTTCCGCATTCAGTACAGAACTTACCTTTATTTAGTGCGCCACACTCGCAAGTCCAGCCATCCTTCGGTTTTGGTTTTCCGCATTCAGCGCAAAAATTCCCTTTATTTCCTGTACTTCCGCATTCACAGTTCCAGCCTTCGTCTGCAACAGAAGAAGCAGTTGCAGCTGCTGTCTGTGCATTCTGAACTGCCGCCATAGAGCCGCCCATGCTAGCAGATCCTTCGGGCGCTATCATAGGCTGACTCATAGCTCCTCCTGCCATGCCCATGCCCATAAAGCCTGCCATTGCTCCGCCCTCGTTTCCTGCGGCGGTTTCTCTTGCTTTGTTTATGCTCATTCTATCCATAGCATAGAGAAGTCCGTTGTTCTGTGCGGCAGCAGCCTCCTGGAACTTAGAAATCTTCTCCTTGCTCTCATCGTCAATGTTGAGTTCAATAGCAAGGCTTGTTAAAACAATACCTCTCTTTTCAAGCCACTGCTGCTCAAGCTGTTTGTTCATCTCAGCAGCAAGCTCATCGGGATATGCGCCTATCTGATCATACGGGATCATCTTAGATGAAATCTGTGTAAGAGCGATCTGGAACTTAGGCTTCATCTCGTTTTTCATCATTGAGATAATCTTTATTCCGTCATCACTTGTTCTCGTCATTGCTTTATCAGGATTCATTATCACATTTTCATAAAATGATATTGGATTTTTTATTTGGAATTCAAAAGCTCCATGTCCCTGTGCATTTACAGTAATCCTCGTTTCTCCGTCCCTGAAAGGAATGTTTCCGAATCCCACAGGATTGTCCGTTAAAGGCTTGATGTTTATATAAACAAGACGCATTGTGTTAGTTGACTGTCCGCCGGCTGTAAAACGTCGGGCAATGTTTTTAATTGAAGGAATAAAATCTTTAAACCCTCCGCCAAGCAGTGAAGGCTCGACTGTTGAGTCATATCTGTACTGACCTGTTGTCTGCTCGGTGTCGGCGATTACAAAATCGTGAACCTTTCCGTTTTCTACCAAAACTGCCGCCTGTCCTATAGCAACGTCAAACACAGAACCGTTGGTGATTACAAGGTCGCTTGCATTGTTGACCGCAGAACCTCTTACGATCTTTACCGCAGGAATTGACATATGATTTTGCGTCATTCCGTCACAACGAAAATAGTCAACTACCTGGTCCTTAAGGTTAGTGCTTAACGACTGAACTGCCATTTTAATTAATCCCATAATATTTACCTCGTTTCTATATAATTTAGGAGCATATCTCCATAACTTTTCAAATTAAACTATCATCATAACGTCTGTTATTTTCCATGTTCTCTCCACTGACGCCTCTATCGCCTCGCCGCAATAAGCACAAACCTTTTCGCCTAATGTTGAAATCGGCGCTCCGCAGTTTGAACATTTAAGGCTCTCGTTCTCTCCTCTTGCACCGTAGGAAAGAAAATAAGAGTAGAGTATTTTATATTTATGCTGAGAAAGCCTTCCGTTTAAAACGTATTCCAAAGCAGCCTCAAATGAAATTGTTGCCTCACAACCGTTTTTAGTATATCCCGAAACCACTGCATTGTGTACCTTAACACTATTATACCTTTGAAGAGGATTACCGGTAAGCTTTGAGCTGTCAAGCTGTGACTGAAGAGAATCACAAAACTGTGTTATACAGTTATCTCTGATACCGCTTACGTTTCCTATTGACATTGCATGAAAATACTCCGGCAAAAAGTTTTTTATATAACCCCTTGCAAGCTCAACATTAAACTCAGGAAAGTCCTTTAAAAGCATATCCCTATATACCGACTCCGTTCCCGAAAGTGTTTTCGGCGTTGTCATTTGAGCGGCGTCAGCCTCTTTGATAACTTGAAATATCCCCGAACTGTTTTTGAAAATACTTTTAACAACTATTAGGATGAAACTAGCTGCGAATATAAATATTGCAAAAACGCTTACTATTAAAACAATTGTCGCATTCATATATATTCCCTTTACCCGTTTAACATAAAATAAGCCAATAATCCTGCAATAAATCCGCCAACAGATCCAAGCGCCGTATAAACTGCAAGCTTCAGCTTATCAATCGGAAGATTCCCTATGAATTTTCCCGTTTGTCCGTTCATAGCAAAAAGATAGTTTTTATCTTCATATTTTGTATATAAAAGCCAAGACGGCAAAAGTGCATAATCACGGCTTTTGATATCTATGTTCGCTTCAAAGCTTCTGGTATTAACTCGGTCATAATTTGCGGATCTCTCAAGCGACGACTTGAGCGAATTCTTAATTCTCAAATCAGCCCTCTCAAAGCATTTGTCGGCGTCCTCATCATACCTTTCAGCCAAAAAACCTGCAAGATAGGCAGGTGAAAATTCGGTTAATTCACGTTGGTCATAAGGTTCTATTGAATCCATTGCATCGTTGTCGATTTTTCCTGAAGCATCCACAGGAACATTTGAAATGTCAATGCTTCCGCTTCTTGCAAAATCGTAATAAGAAGTTTCCCTGTATTTTACTCCTCTTTTTAAAACGGTATTATACGTTTCTCCCGTTCCTTTTATAGCTCCATATGCGCTTCCCGAATAAAGCCAAAACGGAACATAAACGCCCTGCATTTTTTCAACGATCACATCAGAGTTAAAGCTCTTAGGAGTAAGAGGCTTTTTTGCAAACTTTTTAAACGCATCCATCACCTTAGACTTTTCAACCTTAAACGGAATAACATATTTAGGTGAAAAGTCACCGATCACCTGTTCTGACATAACGATAGGATTCTGACAGTATACGCATACCGTTGCCGCAGTGGTTCTGTTTGTTATAATCTCCGCTCCGCAATGAGAACATGTGTAAGCTACAAGATCGCTGCTATCTGTTCCGTCTGTTGCGGTGTAAAAAGCCTTATCACCCTCAAGTTCTCTGTGCTTTTCAACCTTGCTCTCGTCAATCTCATTTTTACCGAGCGATTCGAGCTGTTCATTGTTGAATTCATCATCACAGTATTTACACTTAAAGCTGTGAGTCCCGGCATTCCATGCCAAATCTCCACCGCAGGTAGGGCATTTATATGTAAGATTTTTTGCCATTTCTTTTCTCCTTAATCATTATCAAGCCTTTTCGTTTCTTTTCTGATAAACCTATCCTGTTTATCAGTCAGATTTATTTGCGATGATATATAATGATCAGCCTGAGTAGATTTTTCCTTTGTTCTACTCATTGAAATAAGAGTCATTGCGACTACTGCGCCTACTATCATAGCACCGACAAGACCACACATAATCATTCCGCCAACCGATACTTCACTGCCTTCGCTATAAGCCGCTGCTGAAACAGAAAAAGCAGGCAGAGCCATAAGGAAAATGCCTGTCGTCAAAAACAAGCGCTTAATAAAACTCATAAGTTTTCTCCATTCTTCCAGTATTACTATAATTATAACAAAAACCGACATTAATTGCAACCGAATCTCATGCAAAATGGATTTAGTTATAACAACAACTATGTCCTGCCTCTAAGGCGGCGGGCAACTTAGGGTTTCGGTAGGTGAACAATCCCCCACTGAACCCTAGAAGTTAATGCTCGGTCGTTTGTTGAATGACAGAGCGTTACCTCTTATTGAATAATGCTTTGACTCTGCGAGCAGCAACAAAAACCAAAGGCGGCACAAAATGCCGCCCTGTGTTTGTTATGTATTGATTTTCCTTACATTGTAAACCCGTCTTAATATTCCCGAAAGAAAAACTCCCGGCTTTACTATTACGATTTTCACAGTATCATCTCCTTAAAGCTTGATAATACTATGATATGTTAAACTCAAAAAAATGTTCAATAAGGAGTGTTGTCCCGTCATAGGACAGCAGCCGGACATAGGTTGTGTTAAAGTCTTGAAAACACCACCAGCAGCATTCCGCCTTCAAAAGATATGCAGCACTCGTTTTCGGTTATCTCATTACTAACACCGATTGGAAAAGCATTGTCAATGTCAATCTTATTGGTGTTGTATTTAGCGCCCGCTATCGAAAGCTTCAAAACACTCTCGCTGTAACTGAAAAGCGACATTGAAAAGCCTTCTCTTTTTTCAAAAACATGCTCACCCTTTGCTATCAAATATATCTCAGTGCCATCGGATAAAATCCTTCCTTTGGCGCCTCTGTTTAATATAAAGCACAGGCTTTGAATATTTGCAATAGTGTGATCAAGCCTTCCTCCTACTCCTGAAATTATTGTTATGTCGTTAAAGCCATTTTCAAGTGCATGTTTTATGCAAAGCATTGTGTCAGTATCATCCTTTTCGACTTTAAAGGTAAGCACCTCACACTTTGCGTTTTTTGGCTTTTTACAGGAATCGAAATCTCCGATTATCAAATCAGGAGTTATATTCAACTTTTCAAGGATTTTAAGCCCGCAATCCGCCGCAATTAAATATCCGTCTGAAAAATCTATATTTTTAAAAAAAGAAACATCATTTAAATCAGGACCTGCAAAAATATAAGCCTTTTCTTTTAACCTATTTCCCATTCCTTTATGCCTTTTGCCTCCTCATACATTTTCTTATAGCTTTGATATCTTGACTGTTTGATCTCTCCCAACTCAACTGCTTTTATTATTTCACACTGCGGCTCACTAGTATGAGTGCAGTCCAAAAAACGGCATTTGTCAAGGTGTTTTTCAAACTCAGGAAAACAAAACGCCAGCTCTTCTTTTTTTATGATCTCGTATTTATTTGTTTCAAACGTTGAAAATCCCGGAGTATCGGCAATATACCCGCCTCCGTCTATTGGATACAGCTCAGTATGCCTTGTGGTATGCTTTCCCCTTCCCAGCTTTTGGCTTATCTCATTCGTATCAACAATAATCTTGCCGAACATATTGTTTATAAGGCTTGATTTTCCAACGCCTGTATTTCCGGTAAAAGCTGAAATTTTTCCTCTTAAGTAATCCTTCAAAGGCTTTGAATCCTCGGAGATATTATTGTTTATACAAAATGTTTTAAAGCCGCAGCTTTTATAAATATCAGCAAATTCGCCGGCATTTTCAAGATCGGTTTTTGTAAAAACTATTATCGGCTCTATACCCTTGTGAACCGCTACCGCTGAAAACTTATCGACTATTTCTAAATTAACAGGCGGCGATACCACCGAGTTTACTAAAACCAAGCAATCGAGATTTGCAAGCGGAGGTCTTACTATAAAGGACCTTCTTTCATACACTTTTGTGATCACCGCAATGTCGTTATCCGTTTCGATTTCAACATTATCTCCGCAGACAGGAGCTATTCCCTTTTTTCTAAAAACTCCTCTTGCCTTACATTCATACACACTATCGGAGGCACAAACACTATATGTGCCTCCGATTAATTTTGTTATTATACCTTGCATATTAATCACTCGGAAATATCAACCGGATATGCGTTATCTGACAGATCTTCAGCCGGAGCGTCCGTATCAGGCTCTTTTTCAGTAGGCTGTTCAGGTGTTATATCAACAAAGCAATTTGGATTATTTGAAACCGTGCTATAATCCTTTGATTTATAATCAACGCTATACTGTCCATAGGTTGAGGTTTTTCCGCTTGCAGCACAGGTTACGGAAAGAACAACAGTTTCCTCACCTTTTCCGGAAACCTCAACAGAAATATTTCCTCCTGCCCATCTCTCAGCATCGTCTATATTCTGCGTATTTACCAACGAACCGTTGACGGATACGTTTACCACATAATTTCCCCAAGCCCCTATCGGAATATTAAGAGGAATAGACACTGTTGCAGTCGCTGCTTCTCCGGTAGAAATTTGCAAAACTATTTCTGTATTGACATCAACATACTGTCCTTCTGAAATAGACTGAGAAACTACCTTTCCCTTTTCGACCTCATCTGTATCAATATCCTCAAGTGTGACCGTAAGCTTATTCTTCTCTAAAATAGCCTTTGCATCACCTGATGTTTTCCCTAAAACATCGGGAACTTTTACGGTTTTTTGCAAAGGTCCTTTACTTACAAAAACCTTGATTGTAGAACCTACAGCTGCCTCTTCATTAACGGCAGGATTTGTCTTTATAACACGTCCTTCATCAACATCGTCTGAGTTTTGAAGAGTTTCCGAAGCACTAAAGCCTAATTTTTCAAGCTGATTTCTTGCGTCCTCAAATGTCTGATTCGTCAAGTCAGGTATTATCTCGGTTTTAGGTCCTTTACTTACCTTAAGCTCGATCTCAACGCCTTCCTTTTTAATCTCACCCTCTTCAATACTCTGTTCAAAAATTATTCCCTCGGCATACTCATCATTGTTTTCTTCCTGTGTAACAAAGATAAGCTTATCGCCGTATTCTGCTCTTGCGTCTGTTATATTCATTCCGATAAATTTCGGAATTGTGATAGTACCGTTGCTTCCTGCAAGTCCTCCCATTGATTTCATAACCATAAATAGAATAGTAAACGCAGCAACGATGACAACCGCAACAGTAACCGCTGCAAGGATAGGTATTACATAGGATCGTTTCTTCTCCTCTTCCTCCTCGTTCTCTTCTTCATCGTAGTATTCTTCATCTTCGTCATCGGGCTGAATCTGTTGCTTTGAGCTGTTATTTATCTCAGCCGGAGTTATAGGATTAAAGAATATTGTAGACTCGGGGTCCTGGACTGATGACGTATATCCGAAAACAACATCCGGATCATGCTTAAACGTTTCTATGTCCTTAAGCATCTGGGATGCAGACTGATATCTTCTTTCCGGCTCTCTTTCCATTGCGTGCATTACTATTTCTTCGAGAGGTTCAGGAATTGCAGCTACAATATCTCTTGGATTTTTAGCCTTTTCCTGCATATGCATAAGAGCAACTGCTACCGGATTTTCTGCCTCAAACGGCTTTACGCCTGTAAGCATTTCATAAAGCATTACACCGACAGAATATATATCACTCTTTTCGTCGGTTATATCTCCCCTTGCCTGCTCAGGTGAAATATAATGAACAGAACCTATAGTTTTATCAGAAAGAGTTCTTCCGTCCTGACGGGAAAATCTTGCAATACCAAAATCCATTACCTTGATTGTTCCATCGGTAAAGAGCATTATATTCTGAGGCTTTATATCTCTATGAACTATGCCTCTGTCGTGTGCGTGCTGAAGTGCCTTTAAAACCTGAATGGTAAAATGCAACGCATCCTTCCATCTTAAAACGCCCTGCTGCTCGATAAATTCCTTTAACGTTATACCGTTTATGTATTCCATAACGATATACTGAACCTCATCTGAAAACCCAACATCATAAATCTTTACAATATTAGGATGCGATAAAACGGCAATAGCCTTGCTCTCATTGCGAAATCTTCTTATAAACTCTTCGTTCTCAGAAAATTCATTTTTAAGAATTTTCACCGCAACGGTTCTGTCCTCCATGATATCTACAGCCTTATATACATCAGCCATTCCGCCCATTCCTATAAGCTCTGTAATCTCATATCTTCCGTCTAATCTCTTTCCGATATAGTTATCCATCTTTACCTTTCCTCCCTTTTGTTCTATCAGTTTACAATAATTGCAATCGTTATGTTGTCTTTTCCGCCCGAATCGTTACAGCTGTTTATCATATCGTTTATAGCCGATTCCAGCGGTTTTAAATATACATAGTTATATATTTGTTCATCGGTCAAATAATTTGTAAGCCCGTCTGAGCATAACAGTAATACCGACTTTTCCTTTAACGGCACTTCAAAGAAATCAGGATCGACATTTTCTTCTGTACCTATCGCCTTTGTGATAATATGGCTCATACCGGCGACCGTTTCGTCATTTTCATCGTAAACGCCCTGACTTTGCAGCATTTCCACATATGTGTGATCACGGGTTATTTGCACAATACCGTTTCCGTCCAAAAGATATGCCCTGCTGTCGCCAACGCTCGCTACATATGCCATATCCTTTGTCGCAATTGCGGCAACACAGGTAGTACCCATACCCTCTTTAAGTTTATCCGACTTGCTTTTGTCATAAACAACCGTGTTTGCCGTCCTAAGAGCCGTTACCAAAAGATTTTGTATATTTCTCTGATTCATCTCAGGTCTTAAGCTTAAGTTTATACGGTCAAACACTACGTTTGAAGCTACCTCGCTCGCTTCTCCACCTGCAAGCGCACCGCCCATACCGTCACACACAACGGCTATCGCAGTTTCTTCGATCAGACTTATTTTAAAATTATCCTGATTTTCACTTCTTACCAACCCTATATCGCTTTTAGCTGTTATAAACAAGTCACCTCACCATCCTTTCATAATCTTTTCATCATATTTCATACTCACGCCTGAGCTGTCCGCAGGCAGCATCTATATCACTTCCAAGCGTCCGCCTTACCGTTGCGTTCATTCCGAAATCCTCAAGATACTTTTTAAAAGCATTTGCACTTTTTCGGTTTGATGTAAAGCTTCGCTCTTTAATTTTGTTTACGGGAATAATATTTATGTGACAGTTGAACCCGCCCAAAAGCTTATATATCTCCTCGGCATTTTTGCGTTTGTCATTTACCCCGTCTATAACCGAATATTCAAAGGAAATCCGTCTTCCGGTTTTTGAAAAATACTCTTTGCAAGCTTTGATCAGCTCTGATATGCTGTATTTATTATTGACAGGCATTATCTTTGACCTTGTGCTGTCGTTTGCGGCATGAAGAGAAACGGATAAAGTTATCCCAAGCTCCAGCTCTGCCAGCTCTTTTATCCTCGGAACAATTCCGCAGGTTGAAAGCGACACATGTCTTAAAGATAAATTTTTGCCTCTTTTATCACTCAAAAGTCTTAAAAAACTTATGACGTTATCAAAATTGTCAAGAGGCTCGCCTATTCCCATCAAAACTAAGCTTTGAACTTTTTTTCCTTCAAGCTTCTCTGTCTCATAAATCTGCAAAAGCATTTCAGACGGAGTTAAATTTCTTTTAAAACCTGCTATTGTTGACGCACAGAACTTGCATCCCATCTTGCAGCCAACCTGAGTTGAAATGCAAAGGCTTGTTCCATGGTCATATTCCATTAAAACAGTTTCGATATGGTTTTTGTCAGAAAGCTCATACAAGTACTTTACTGTATTATCCTTGTTTGACGCAAGTCTTTTTGACACAGAGATTTGATTTATATAAAACCGCTCATTCAGCTTATCCCGAAGAGATGCAGAAAGATTTGTCATTTCATCAAAGCTTTTTACACGCTTTTCATGCAGCCAGCCAAATAACTGTGATGCCCTGAATTTCGCTTCGCCAAGTGCTATCACTTCTCTTTCGAGTTTCTCAAACTCAAGTGATAAAATATCCGTTTTTTCAAAATCCATAAAATGTTTTCACCACTAATCAATTCGTTTTAAAACGCTTATGAAAAATCCGTCTGATCCAAAACATTTCGGAAAAACAGTTTTTGTAAAATCCCCGTTAAACACTCCGTCAGGCGAAAAGGTTTTATGTTGTTTTAAAAACTTTAAAACTACCTCCTCATTTTCTGATTTGTTTAAAGTACATGTAGAATAAACCAGTCTGCCGCCCGATTTTACATATCGGGATGTACATTCAAGAATTCTAAACTGAATTTCGGGAAGCTCGTCAAACTCCTCTTTTTTCTTATATTTTATTTCGGGCTTTCGCTTTATAACTCCAAGTCCGGAGCAAGGAACATCGCAAAGCACTCTGTCAAACTCTCCAAAATCGCTGTTAAATTTAAGCGCATCATTTACTTTTGTATTTATTATATCAAGCCCGAGCCTGTCAGCTCCGTTTTTTATAAGACTGACTCTTTGCTCATACAAGTCACACGCCACAATCTCGCCTTTGTTTTTCATAAGCTCTGCCGCCGTAAAAGCTTTCCCCCCCGGAGCAGAACAAATATCAAGAACTCTTTCACCCGGCTTTGGATCAAGAATTTTAACTGCGTACTGACTTGAATAGTCCTGTGCGTGGAAAAATCCGTCTTTATACGCCTTGGTGTTAAAAACGCCGCCATGTGCCACGACAGCATTCTTATCAAAGTCGCAGATTTTAGCATCTATATTTTCTTCCAATAGCTTACCAGCAAGCGGCTCAGAATCAATTCTTGTTGTATTTGTCCTTAAAAACACCTCGCTCGCCTTAAGCGAATTTTCCAAAAAATCCTTTGCGTTTTCCTCGCCGTATTCGTTTATAAGCTTGTTTACGATCCACTGCGGGCAAGAATACAAAATGCTTAATTTTGTACCTTTGTCTTTCGGAAGCACAAATTTCTCACGTTCTCTTATAAATGTCCTTAAAATTCCGTTTACAAATCCCGAAAGTCTTTTACTCTTCTTAGCTAATATCACACTCTCGTTTACTGCCGCAGAATCGGGAACGGAATCCATATACATTATCTGATAAATCCCCATTCTCAAAATGTTAAGAATGTCCGGATCCATTTTTTTCAGTCTTATTTTTGACAGCTTTGAGATATAATAATCAAGCGTTATTCTGCGCTCTGTTACTCCGTAAAAAAGTGCTGTTATAAAAGACTTTTCCTGTGCGGTAAAATCTTGCTTTGAAAGCTCCTTATCAAGAAGTATATTTGAATAGCTGTCGCTTTCTTCAAGCCTTAAAAGAAGCTTTAAAACAAATCTCCTTGGCGTCAATCCCTTCGGCTCCTTCCCGAACTGAGTACAATTAAAACTATTCTCAAAAGCGATGCTAACGATGATATCAAAGCTGCAACATATGTCATAGCAGCTGCTGATAAAACCTTTCTTGCCTGAGGAATTTCGCTGTCCTCAAGTATATGAAACTCATCAAGCGTTTTAAGAGCACGGCTCGATGCATTAAACTCCACAGGAAGAGTTACAAGCTGAAAAATTGTAGAAAGTGAGAAAAGAAGTATTCCGATAACGGCGATCATCATTCCAAAGTTATACATTCCGGCTGCTTCCGCAGTTCTTTGAGCCGATACCAAAACAAGACCTATGATAATGAAAATCATAGACAGCCTTGAACCTATGTTGGTAACCGGAACTAAAGCCGAGCGAAGCTTAATAGGAGCATATCCTTCAGCGTGCTGGATCGCATGACCGCATTCGTGAGCCGCAATACCAATCGCAGCTACCGACTGATTTCCGTCAACGCTGTCAGAAAGCCTTATCACCTCAGCTTTTGGATCGTAATGGTCAGTAAGCTTTCCTGAAATGTGCTCTATTTTTATATAAGACAGACCGTTTGCATCTAAAATCTGTCTTGCCGCTTCATGGGCAGTAATTCCTCTTGAACTTCTGACTTGCGAATATTTTTTATATGCCGAATTCACCTTTGCCTGCGCTATAAGCGCAAAAATCATCGGCGGAATCAAAATCAAAATAGTCCAGTCGTAATAAAACCATCCAAAAAACATAAATTATTCTCCTTTTTTAACCTAAAATTGTACCCCTGTCTATTTTTCTTCCCCTTAAAAAGTCCTCGGCGCTCATTTTCTTTGAGCCTTCAAGCTGTACCGTAACAAGTTTAACAGCTTTATCCTTACAAGCAACAATGAATTTATTTTCATCTATTACGCTTCCGTTTTGCTTTTCATTTGTATCTATGTCAACAATTTCTGAGCGGTATACTTTTATTCCTGT
>USCU01000012.1 GCA_900553335.1 uncultured Ruminococcus sp.
GATATTAATGAGGTGCACGTCAAAAAGAGAAAGAGAAAATCAAGCAGTTCTCTCGGCGGTGACATTGTAATCTTCATCTTCCTCGTGCTTTTGGGATTATTCATGGTATTCCCTCTCTACTATGCGGTTATACAATCATTTAAGCCGGTTCACGAGCTTTTCGTATTCCCGCCGAAGCTGTATGTATTAGAACCTACGCTTGTCAACTATACTGATATGTTTAAGGTTGCATCAAGCTTATGGGTTCCGCTTTCAAGATATATATTTAACAGCATTTTCATCACAATAGTTATTACGGTTGCAAACATTTTTGTATGTTGCTGTGCGTCGTTCGTTCTTGCTAAATGTAAATTCCCGGGCGGTGCGGCAATCAATAAGATTATTGTAACAGCTCTTTTGTTCACATCGTCAGCACTTTGGATCATGCAGTTCCTTGTAATGGCAACACTTGGTATGATCGACACATACTGGGCTTTGATCCTTCCGAGCGTAGCGATGCCTATGAACCTCTTCCTTATGAGGCAGAGTATTTCTACAATACATGACTCGATGATAGAGGCAGCACGTGTAGACGGAGCAGGTCTTTTCAGAATCTGCTGGCAGGTAGTAATACCAAACTCAAAGCCTGCTATGATGACGCTTATCATTTTTGCGTTCCAGGCAGCTTGGGCAGTACAGGGCGGAGTTTTGATTTACTCAGAGGAACTGAAAACGCTTCCTACGATTATGCAGCAGATTTCAGCTTCCGGTCTTGCACGTCAGGGCGTAACGTTTGCAACAGCGGTACTACTTATGATTCCTCCATTGGTTGTATTTATGATTGCTCAGGGTAACGTAATGGAAACAATGGCTAATTCTGGTATTAAGGACTAAACGGTTTTACGAATATACAAAAAGGAATGGTGATAAGTAGTGTCAAGAATGAATAAATTAAAGAAAATATCGTCAATCGTTCTTGCAGCAGGGCTTGTATTCAGCATGTCAGCTATGACAGCATCGGCTGATGAGCCGTATGTATCATACAATTATGACGCTTGGTATGACGCAGTTCCTTCGCAGAGCGGTTACAGAGTTGATAAGGTAGTTTCCGGAAGCGTTATGGGCCTTTCAAGGCTCTCAACTCCGGGTGATGAGCTGTTCTTATCAGATAACGCTTCTAACAGCCTTTCAGGTGCAAAAGACCTCTTCTACGAGCCTGTTTTAGATGAATTCTGGGTTGCTGATTCAGGAAACAACAGAATTTTAAGACTGGACAGCGAGTTAATGCTTGTAGGTGTTTACAACAGTCTTGAGGGAAGCGAAACACAGCATTTTAACAGTCCGGGAGGGCTTTATGTAACAACAAACGACGATAATCTTCCTGTCGTTTACATCGCAGATACCGACAACTCAAGGGTTGTAAGAGCGGTTGCTGAAACATCAAGGATCATGAAAGTCGAGCAGGAATTTGTAAAGCCTGAGGATACGGCTCTTTATAAATCCAAAACGTTTAACCCGACAAAGGTTTTGGCAGACGGAACAGGAAATGTATACGCTGTTGAATCCTCTGTTACTCAGGGTGCGGTTGAGTTTAATGCAAGCGGTGAGTTTACAGGTTTTTACGGAGCTAACCGTGTTGAAGTAACGGCAGCGGTTCTCGCTCAGAGAGTTTGGAGAACATTTGCTTCAAACGAGCAGCTTGCATCAATGGAAAGAAACGTAAACGTTGAGTTTGCAAATTTTGATATTGATAGAGAAGGATTTATTTACACGGTAACTGAGGCTGCAAACGCTTCGCAGGACGCCGTTAAGAAGCTTAATCCTGCGGGATACAACATATGGAACACAACTTCCGGAAACTCATATAAGTTCGGAGATCTTGTTGATTATACAACAGCAGAAGTCGGCGCTAATTTTGCTACAAGACTTACTGACCTTGTTATAAGTGACAACTTGAACATTAATGTATTGGATTATGAGTCGGGACGAGTTTTCCAGTACAATCAGGACAACGATTTGCTTTTCGTATTTGGATCCAAAAACTCTACATCAGACCAAAAGGGTACTTTTATTGCACCTAATGCAGTAGAGTCAAGAGCTGAGAAGATTTATGTAATCGATGGTAAGAAAAATGATATCACCGTGTTTACAGAAACTCAGTTCGGAAAGATGGTTCATAATGCAGCTTCTCTTTATTCAGAGGGTAAATACGAAGAGGCTAAAGAGCCTTGGGAGCAGGTGCTGAGCCGTGACGGCGGATATTGGCTGGCATATTACGGACTTGGAAAAGCTGAGCTTAATGCCGGAAATTACGAAAAGGCAATGGATTACTTTGAATATGCCGAGGCTAATGGCAGCTACGACAAGGCATATCAGTATTACAGAGAGCAGGTATTATCCGATAACTTCACGCTTATAATAGTAGTCTTGTTAGTGATAGTAGTTGCTTTGGTAGCTTGGAGAATTATTTCTAAAAAGAGAATCTCAGGAAAAAAGAAAGCTAAGAAAGGAGGAAAATAGCAATGTATGAATTTTCAGAACTTGGTTGGATTAAACATGTTATTTTCCATCCTGTTGAGGGCTTTGAAGATCTTAGGTGGAAGAAACGAGGCTCGCTGAAATATGCGTTTATTATTGTAGGGCTTTTGTTTATTGCAATGGTTGCAAGCGAAAGGCTTAAGGGCTTCCAGTATACTACAGAGCCGCAGAAGTTATTTAACATTGTTCCTATCATAGTTCAGTCGATAGTTTATTTTGCAACATGGGTTGTAGGTAACTGGTCGATATGTACACTTCTTGACGGAGAGGGAACGATGAAAAAGGTTTGCGTAAATTCGGCATATGCTTTAGTTCCGTTTGTATTCGGCACATATATCTCCGTATTTCTGTCAAACTTTATGACTCTTGATGAATCGGTTTGGGTATATATATTCCAATATGTCGGAATAGGATGGAGTGTTATTCTCATGATTCAGGGAATGAGAGCAGTTCATCAGTATTCGTTCTCAAAGACGATTCTTTCTATGATTCTTACGATAGTTGCAATGCTTATAATTTTGTTCCTGGCAGTTTTACTTATAAGCTTGTTCCAGCAGGTATACGCATTCTTCTATCAGGTTTACACGGAAATAACATACCGTGTAAGAGGTTAAGGAGGTAATATGATGCATAAGGATAAAATTAAAAAGCTTTTAGCGTGTGCATTAGCGATTACCATGCTTTTACCTGTTGGTATAACGAACGCATTTGCTGAAGAAGAAACTGATGCTGCAGAGGAAACCGTACAGGTTGACGAAGGTGCAACTAAGGAAGAACAGCAGGAAGCTAAGGACGAACTTCCTGAAAAAATCACAGATGAAGAAGCGCTTGAGGCTTGTGAGCTTGCCGCAGTAGCAGGAGATCTCTCCCTCTACTTTGATGAAGAAAACGCAAGAGTTTGTCTGCTTGATGAGAGCAACGGGCAGAAGAATTACTGGTGGAGTACACCTATTAATGCTTTGGCTGACGATACGGTAATTGACCCTTCAGCAAGAAACCCGTTCATGAAAAACGCACAAAGGCAACAGCTTAACTCCGGTCTTGTCCTTACATACGGAAACCGTTCAAACAGAACGATATCTACCGTATATTCGGGAACGAAGTCAAGAAGGACATCGGCTGCAAAAACTTCTATAAAAACTAACAGTGATGGAATTACTATCACATACGATTTTACTAAAGAGGGATTTGTGATTCCTGTCGATTACATTCTTACGGATAAGGGACTTACGGTTTCATGCGATACTTCAAAGATCGAAGAAGAAAATCCTGACAGTGAAGACGGACTCGTAATTACTGATATTCAGCTTACACCGTATTTCGCTGCAGCTCCGGAAACGGACGCTAATGAAAAACCTGTCAATGGATATATGATAATCCCTGACGGAACGGGAGCTGTTATCAACTATAACAACGGAAAGGGTAATTACGCAACTGTTTATTCTCAGAAGGTTTATGGAAGGAACTACACAAATGTTCCTCTTCAGCAGCCGAGAACGATGGAGCAGGCATATTTCCCACTCTCAGCCCATGTTTTAAACAACAAAGCTTTAGTTTCTATTGTTACTGAAGGTGATTCTGACGTTACTGTAAACGCACAGATAAACGGTCAGGGTAATCAGACCTACAATTCGCTTTATTATGACTTTGAGCTTCGCGGCTCAGATGACTTTGAGCTTAGCGGAGAAACAACAGCACTTAAGGTTTTTGAAAAAGGCAATATTAAGCTCGGAACAATAGCTGTTACATATTATCCGCTTACAACAGAGGATAAGGATGATGCTATAAACTATGCTGATGTTGCTAAAGTTTACAGAGATTACTTTATAGAAAAAACTGCTATGACATCCAGAGTCGGAGATGACAGCACAGGTCTTTATGTTGACTTCTTCGGAGGAGTAATTAAATCAAAATCTATCCTCGGAATTCCTTTTGATTTACAGACTGAGATAACAACATTTGATCAGGCTCAGAAAATCCTCAAAAAACTTAAAGATGCGGGTACAGGCGATATAATCGTAAACTACAATGATTGGACGTCAAAAGCTATTGACGGAAAGATCTCAACATCTGCAAGCGCTGCTTCTACTGTGGAAGGGGACAGCAGTCTTGAGGAGCTTATTAAGTACGGAAACGAAAACGGAATCACAATTTATCCTGCAATGGATAACATGGAAATGGAAAGCAGCACATGGGGCTACTTCACATTTACAAGTACAGCGATAAGAGTATCGAATTCTTATTCAAGACAGACAAGATATAATCCTGCGTTTGGAGCAGAGTCGGGAGTTGCACCTGCACTTTTAACACCTACTGCTTACACAAAGGTGTTCTCAGAGCTTGTTGAGAGCTTTAACGATGAGGGAATTAAGAATATTTCGCTCGGCGGATATTCCTCAAAGCTCGTATCAGACTACTCGTCAAGCAACTATTCAAACAGAAAGACAACTCTTGAAACCATAGTAAACGGTTATAAGAACGCTCAGGAGAATATCGGATCGGTTCTTGCAGATCAGGCTAACGCTTATGTTCTTCCGTATGTAGACCACATCACAAATGTTCCGGTTTATTCAAGCGGATTCAACATAGTTGACTATGACATTCCACTTTATCAGATGATAGTTCACGGATATGTTCCATATTCAACAAAAGCTATAAATGCAAGCTCAAATTCAGATGAAACATTCCTTCTTGCGCTTGCATACGGTTCGTCAGTTCACTATGATTTCATCTATGCTGACGCATCAGTTCTGATGGATACCGATTACAATGATCTGTATTATGCAAACTATAAGGATTGGATTGATTCGGCAGCTAATCAGTCATCAGTTGTTGATGAAGTTCTGTCAGATCTCGGAAAATATGTCATTACAAATTATGAATACGATGCAGAAAATGCAGTAGCTGTAACTACCTACGGAACTGAGGACGGCGATGATGCAGCAACCGTAGAGGTTGATCTTAAAAATAAGACCGTTAAGGTAAACGGCGAGGAAGTTGACGTAAGTAAGTGCTTAGAGGAAGGAGGCGATGAGGAATAATGAGTACGGCAGTTAAGACGAAGGCAGTTAAGCCTCCTAAGGAAGCAAAGGTTAAAGGAATGAGAATTCCTTACGAAAGAAGAAAAGCTTTGTATGGATATGCGTTTATTGCATTGTGGTTTATCGGAGCGGTATACTTCTTCCTCATGCCGCTGGTACAGTCGCTTATCTACTCTTTTAATATTACAAGCCCTGAAAAGGGAGTAATGAACCTTGAGTGGAACGGACTTGCCCATTATGTAGACGCATTCAGAAAAGACCAGCATTATGCTCAGTATTTGGCTTCTGTGCTTGGTGATACGTTATTAAAAACCCCTTTGATTTTAATTTTCTCGATATTTGTCGCAGTAATTTTGAATCAGAAGTTTAAAGGAAGAGTTTTTGCCCGTGCAGTATTCTTCCTGCCGGTTATTATTGCGACCGGTCCTGTTATCGAAATAATCAACGGTAATATGTCAACAGGTGGATATGCCGGCGGTTCGGAGCAGTTCAACACGCTCTTTGAAACGGACCTTGTCGATCAGCTGTTGGAGTTTTTGGGAATTTACGGAATAAGTGATTCGCTTACGCAAACTATTTCCACAGTAACGTCTGACATCTTTAACCTTGTATGGAACTCCGGTATCCAGATACTTATATTCCTTTCAGCTCTTCAGAATATTCCATTCACTGCTAAGGAAGCGGCACAGATGGAGGGAGCTACAGCATGGGAGTATTTCTGGAAGATTACAATTCCGTATATCAGCCCAATGATTCTGGCAGCTTTAGTTTATACGGTTGTAGATTCGTTCGTAGATCCTGAGAACCAGGTAATGAAGCTCATCATGGCACAGGAAAGCTCATGGAACTACGGTTATATGGCAGCTATGGCCTGGGCATATTTTGCTATAGTTGGTGTAGCTTTGGCGATCATTGCTGCGATTATAAGCAAGCATGTTTATTACGAAGTATAAGGGGGGATAGACTTGGCAACGAAAAAAGAAGAAAAAATCTTTGCAAAAGAAATGAGAGCTGCAAAGAAAGCAAAACGCAAGGAAATGAAAAAACTCGGTATTAAGCCAAATCTGACTCCTGAGCAGATTCGTTATAACAGAAATAAGGCGATAGTATCAGCTGTTTGGCCGATATTCAGATTCCTGATATTGTTCGGTCTTTGCTTTATCATTTTGTATCCATTGATCTTTATGATTTCTACGGCATTCAGACCTAATGAACAGATGAACGACCCGTCTATCATATGGATTCCAAAGTCACTTACATTACAAAATCTAAAAGAGACATGGGACACAATGAAATACAGCTCAACAGTGCTTAACACAATTAAGCTGAATCTTATTGCTTCAATCATTCAGGTTGGAACTTGTGCTCTTACAGGATATGGATTTGCAAGATTTAAGTTTAAAGGAAAAGGCTTATTGTTCATGATCGTGGTTTTAATGATCATCGTTCCGCCTCAGATCATAACTATTCCAATGTATCTGAAGTACAGCTTCTTCAATCCGCTTGGAGTTATCGGACTCTTTAACGGAGGAGAGGGCATATCTCTTATCAATACCGGATGGACTATGTATCTGCCGGCGCTCTTTGCTAACGGACTTAAAGCAGGATTATTCATATTCCTTTTCAGACAGTTCTTTAAAGGACTTCCTAAGGAGCTTGAAGACGCAGCATATCTTGACGGATGCGGACCTTTTAAAACATTCCTTATTGTAATGGTTCCAAATGCAGCTTCGTCATTCCTTACTGTGTTCTTGTTCTCGGTAGTATGGTACTGGAACGACTACTATGTATCGTCCTCGTTCTTTAACCAAAACGATACGGTAGCTCTTATGCTTAAGAATTTAAGCTCAACGCTTGCAGCAGACCTCTTTAATAATCAGACGGTCGGACCAAGACAGCTTATCGTTTGGCTTGAATCAGGATGTATACTGGCAATCGCACCGATACTTGTTATGTATATCTTCTTACAGAAATACTTTACAGAAGGTATCGAGCGTTCAGGTCTTACAGGTTAATATTTTACCGCCTTTGGGTTTATGCTCAGGGGCGGTTTTTTACGTCCAAATTTATCTGACTTGTATCTTGTATTAGTTAAAAAAATTTAAGGTAGATATAGTATTGTAAAAACGGATAATTTTTGCTATAATTAAATAAATTCAGTTGAGGTGGGAATCCATTTAAATATTATTACTATTTATGACTAAATTTAAATTCAGCTGATAAAATAAAAGGAGTTTTCCTTATCACAGAGGGGTAGACAAATGAGTAATTCAACAATTCTTTGGTATAATAAACCTGCCGAGAACTGGGACGAAGCGCTTCCTGTCGGAAACGGACGATTGGGCGCTATGATTTTCGGAGGAATAAAAAGAGAGCGATATCAGTTAAATGAGGATTCAGTATGGTCAGGAGGACCGAGAAGCAGAAACAACAAAAGCGCTTTTGAAAATTTGGAGAAGGTCAGAGAGCTTATAAAGGAAGAAAAAATAAGCGACGCCGAAAAAATAATTTTTGACAGTTTTTGCGGAACTCCCGTAAACCAGCGTCACTATATGCCGCTTGGGGATTTATCTATCGAGCAGAATTTCAGCGGGGAAGAAACGGATTATAACAGAGCGCTTGATGTTGAAAATGCAGTAGCTGCTGTGTCATTCAGTGCTGACGGAGTGAAGTATAAAAGAGAAATAATAGCGTCGTATCCTGATGAGGTAATTGCGATAAAATATTCTTCCGATAAAATCGGAAAAATAAATCTTAAGCTTTGCCTTGACGGAAGAGATGATTATTTTGATGACAATTCGCCGATTTCTGACGACACTATTTTGTTTTACGGCGGATGCGGCGGCGAGGACGGAATAAATTTTGCAAGTGTAGTAAAGGTTATCCCTGTCGGAGGTAAGTTATCGCAGGTTGGAAGCTTTATTGTAACAGAAAACTGCGATGAAGTTATGATTTTAATTTCAGCGCAGACTAATTATAGGCATTCCGATTATAAGGAAAAAGCGCTTTATGATGCCCAAATGGCATCGCGTAAGGGCTTTGACGAGCTAAAAACCGAACATATTAAGGACTACAGACACTTTTATGATAGAATGAGTCTTACACTTAGCGATAACTCAAAAAACTCTGATGTTTCAACCGACAAGCGTCTTGAAGCGTTTAAGGATGAAGATGCTAAAGACAATAAGCTGACGGAGTTATATTTTAATTTCGGACGTTATCTTATGATTTCCGGAAGCCGAGAGGGAACTCTCCCTTTGAATTTGCAGGGAATCTGGAACGAGAATATGTGGCCGGCTTGGGGCGGCAGATTTACAATAAACATCAACACTGAGATGAACTATTGGCCTGTAGAGGTATGTAATCTTTCCGAGCTTCATATGCCTCTGTTTGACTTAATTGAAAAAATGCGTCCCAACGGCAGGAAAACTGCCAAGGAGATGTATAATTGTTCTGGATTTACGGCGCATCACAATACTGATCTTTGGGGAGATACTGCACCGCAGGATCTTTGGATTCCTGCAACTCAATGGCCTATGGGTGCGGCATGGCTTTGTACGCATATTTGGGAGCATTATAAGTTCACTCAGGATAAGGAATTCTTAGCAAAGAAATTTGACACACTTAAAGAGTCGGCTGAGTTTTTTGTGGACTTTTTGATTGAGAATGACAAGGGACAACTTGTGACCTGCCCGTCGTTATCGCCCGAAAATGTTTATATAACAAAATCGGGTACAAAGGGTTCTGTCTGTATGGGACCGTCCATGGACAGTCAGATCTTACATGAGTTGTTTACAGCAGTTGTTGAATCTGGAGAAATATTAGGAAGAGATAAGGCGTTTTGCGAAAAAATAAGAGAGCTACGGTCACGCTTGCCGAAGCCTGAAATCGGAAAGTACGGACAGATTCAGGAATGGGCTGAGGACTATGACGAGGAAGAGCCCGGACACAGACATATTTCGCAGCTTTTTGCGCTTTACCCTGCCGATATTATTTCAACCAGAGGAACGCCGAAGCTTGCTGAAGCGGCAAGAGCAACAATTAACAGGCGTCTTTCTCACGGCGGAGGACATACCGGCTGGAGCAGAGCATGGATAACGAATATGTGGGCAAGACTTTTTGACGGCGAAAAGGTTTATGAAAACCTAAAGGCCCTTTTAAATCATTCAACGAATCCTAATATGTTTGACAGTCACCCTCCGTTTCAGATTGACGGAAACTTCGGCGGAACGGCAGCAATCGTTGAAGCTCTTTTGCAAAGTGAAAACGGCGAAATTGTATTTCTTCCTGCAAGGCCCGCTGAATGGAACGAGGGAGAGGTAAAAGGCGCTTTAGCAAGAGGCGGTTTTGAGGTGAGCTTTAAGTTTAAAGGAGACAGTGTTGACGCAAGGATAACATCGAAGGCGGGCAATACTCTTAGAGTTGCGGCGCCGGAAAATGCAGAAGTAAGCGTTACTCTCGGTGCAGTAAGCAAAGGCTATGAAAACGGAGCATTTGTATTTGATACAGAAAAAGGTTCTGAGGTTTTGGTAAAGTATTAAGTTAAGATGAGTCAAAAGTTTTGGAGGCGATTGATTATAAACAGGGAATGGTCTGAACTTAATAAAATTATACAAACACAAATAAAAAGGAAAGACACTTATGAAGCAAGTATTGAAACTTTATTTGATTTACGGAATCGTTTAATGAAAACGGTAACATCATTTAATGATGAATTAAACAGAGAAGAATACAGTGCAATTCCATTTATAAATGCGGACGGTTATCATAGCAAGACGATTGCTTATTCAATCTGGCATATTTTTCGTATTGAAGATATAGTTGCACATACATTGGTGAGTGACGATGAACAAGTGTTTTTTGCAGGAAATTATCAAGAACGTATCAATTCGCCCATTATAACAACAGGAAATGAACTTGTAAAACATCAGATTGCGGACTTTTCAAAACAGCTTAATTTGAAAGAACTTTATTCATATATTTTTGAAGTAAAGGAAAGCACCGAGAAGATAATCGGAAACTTATCTTATGCCGAATTGAAAAGGAAAGTACCAGAAGAAAGAAAAGAATGCTTGAAATCGCTGAATGTTGTAAGCAATGATGAAGCTGCCATTTGGCTGATTGATTATTGGTACAAAAAAGATATTCGAGGACTAATTCTAATGCCATTTTCAAGGCATTGGATTATGCACATAGAAGCAAGTTTGCGTATTAGAAATAAGATACATTCGCAAGTGTAAATTCGGTTTATCAAACAGGTTAATGCAGACCATTAGATGGAGGGCATTAAGTTTATCTGATAGCGAACTTCACATGCAGCGATATAGAAGCATAACAATACACCTTTGATTTTTGTGTCAAAGGTGTATTTGTGTTTGCTGCGGCACAATTGGTTTTCGGGTATTTCTCTTTTATAATTGAATTATGGGCAGATAAATAAATCGGAATGCTTTATTACAACCTACGGTTTAGTTAGAATAATTTCTCATAAGCACGTTTAATATTGTTTTTTTTAAAATATAAGCTATAATAAAAATGTAACCGGTTACA
The DNA here is from genome assembly GCA_900553335.1 of uncultured Ruminococcus sp. GTDB lineage: Bacteria > Bacillota > Clostridia > Oscillospirales > Ruminococcaceae > UMGS1601. Next base: position 11,109 of record USCU01000012.1, read on the forward strand.
ATGAGAATTATTATAGCAGGAGGATCAATATGTTTAATCAAGTTGATTTTGGAAAAAGAGTGAAATCGTTTCGGCTAAGAAAGAATTACACTCAGAAAGATATAGCTCTTAAAATAGGCGTTTCTGAACAAGCGATATCAAAGTGGGAGAATGGTGATTGCTTACCGGATGTTCATAATCTAAAACTACTGGCACAGATTCTTCATGTTTCTGTTGACAGCTTATTGGATACCGAAATAAAGAAACCGGAAAAAATCATTGAAACGATTAAAATCGGCGGAGCAATTTTTGAAGTAGTTGAAAAACCGGAAACTATATTCGCTGGAAAAATTATATATGCAAAAGATTATAGGGATTTAGACAGCTTCAATTCTGCAATTGAATCAGTAACCGAAGATGATAAGCAAGCTGCTTTTAGTATACTTTCGGAAAGTGTATTGCCGATTTATGATATCAATTTAAGTGTAAACTTTTGGCTTGATGAGAGATCGCGTGCATATGGGTTTGTGCGGGAGGTTATGACTGAAGAACAGCCGGATGGTGTAGATGTTTACAAAATGCCGGCATCATTATTTATACGTGCATATACCGATAAAGGAACAGCACAGCTTATCAGTAAAGAACAATGTGAAATATGGGAACTTTTTGCATATATCAGAGATTTCTTTATGCCTGCACACGGTTTTAAAATGGCTCAAAACGGAGCACAGGAATTGGAAGTTTTTGATACATTTGATCATAATATTGGATACGCTTATATGCCGGTGGTTAGAATATAGCAAATTAATAATTGCTTATATAAAATCAATTTCGGTTTAGAAAACAGCTTATCATTATAAAATCAAAAAAGGCGAACGGAAAATAAACCGCTCGCCTTTTTCACATTGAAATGATTTTTCGCATATATTATTTAAGATCAAAGTGTTTGATATCTATAGTTTTTTCCGTAAGCTCAATCACAGCATATGACCGTCCCTTCCCGTCACGGGGAATAGTTGCGCTTCCGGGATTTAAAAAGTGGATCCCGTCACGAACGCTGTAAAATCTTTCGTGGGTGTGACCAAACAATACGATGTCTGCCTCATGTTCCTTCGCAAGACAATAAAGAATGTCGATAGAGCCTCTGACATTGTATCTGTGTCCGTGAGTATAAACGATTTTTTTGCCCTTTAAAAAGAATTCAGCTACTTCGGGAAGATCAGAGTAGTAATCGCAGTTTCCCGAAACTCCGAGAAAGTTTTTTTGCGGGTAGTTGTTGTATACAAAATTATAATCGTTCTCACCATCGCCTAGGAAAATAAACAAATCGGCATCGATATTTTTTTCAACTACTTCCTGTGCAGACGATATAAGCCCGTGAGTATCGGAAAAGACGACTATTTTCATAAATGATCGCTTCTTTCTAAAATGTTTATCATTGATTATGGGATATTTCAAGATATTATAACATATGATTTTATTAAATACAAGTATTATTCGGAGGTATATTATGACTGTCTCTTATACACATCTGACGCTGCCGACGATCTACTCTGTGTAG
>USCU01000013.1 GCA_900553335.1 uncultured Ruminococcus sp.
ATGCTTGTGGGTATACTTGCAGCGGTTGCAGCATTTTTCCTTACAATGTTCGTATATAAGGGAATCGGAGAAATATTGAATGAAAACGGACAGATATTGAGTATCCTCGGAGTAAGATCTCTTTACGGGTTCAAGGATATTGTCTGGTATGTTCTTAGCGGATATATTTGTGCGGGCGGTATAATAGGCGCAATAGGCACAACGATAAGCACAAGAAAATATGTAAAGGTTTAAGAATACGCTTCATGACGACAGGCTTTTCAGCTTGTCGTTTGGCATAATAGCAGCCGTGTATTTTACGGCGTATCGGACAAAAAGAGTTTTTTATTTGTTGAAAGGTAAGGTTTAGAATGATAAAAAAAGCAAAAGTTCTTGAAGCTTCAAAGAGAGTGCTTGTCATGGCTACTGCGGCAGTTTCGGTTATTGCGATCAGCTCTTCGTTCGGATCTGACTGGAGCGAGCCGATTGTTACAAATGCAGAAAACACAATGGCAGATTATGAGAAGCAGATTGAAGAGTATCAGCAAAAGCAGGAGGAATTTGATCAGAAGATTGCCGATACCGAAGACGACATAAAAAAAGAAGAGGAAAACCAAGCGGCGATCGAATCTCAAATTGAAACGGTTCAGGCGACAATTTATGAGTACAGCAAGATGATCGGCGAAATCAAAAAAAGCTTAGATAAGGTTCAGGCGAACATAGATAAGCTCAATGAACAGATTGATGAAACTCAAAAAACAATAAACCAAAAGCAAACAGAGATCGAAACAGATATTGCTAACTTTAAAACAAGACTGAGAGCGATGTATGTAGCAGGTGACGATTCTTATATATCTATATTGCTTGGTTCAAAAGATTTTTATGACGCGCTCATGAAAGCGGAGCTTGTAAAAAGGGTTGCTGCTCATGATGATCAGGCGATAGACAATCTTGTTGAAAAGAAAAATGAACTTGAAGAAGCAAAGAAAGCTTTAGAAACAAAGAAAACTGAGGTTGAAAAGCAGAAAGCTGAGCTTGAGAGCCAAAAGAAATCGTACAGTGAGAAAAAAGCTGAACAGCAGACACAGATGGATAAGCTGTCAGTATTAGTTGCACAGAGTAAGGCACATTTAGAAGCTCTGGAAGCGGATAGGTTGGCTCATGAGGCGCAAAGGGAAGCTTATGCTGAGCGTGAGGAAGAAGCTCAGGCAATGTGGAATAAGCTTTATGCGGAAGCGGAAGCAAGAAGAAAGGCTGCTGAAGAGGAAGCAAGACGTCTTGCTGCGATGGACAAGAATAATAATTATGACACTTCAAATGATACCGACTATACGACGGGAACATCAGGTAACTTTATTTGGCCGGTTCCGGGTCACTATGTAATTACATACGGCGTAGGTATGAGATGGGGTGCGTATCACGCAGGAATCGATATTTCCGACGGCGGAATTGGCGGAGATCAGATAGTCGCTTCGGACGCAGGAACAGTTGTCGTTGCAGAAAATTACTGTCCGCACGACTGGGGCAAAAATAGTAGCTGCGGTTGCGGCGGAGGCTACGGAAGATACTGTATCGTTGATCACGGAAACGGATATATGACGCTTTACGGACACATGACGAATTGTATAGTAACTGCCGGACAGACAGTAGAACAGGGTGAAACGCTCGGGTATGTAGGCTCTACAGGATTTTCAACCGGAAATCATTTGCATTTTGAGGTAAGACAGAACGGAGTCGCTATGAATCCCGAGAATTACGTTTCGCCGTAACCAAAAGATAACAGATTTGTTTTTGACTTCCCCTTGCTGAAAAAAGCGAGGGGAAAGTTATTTTGAAAATATTAAAAAAACACTTGACAAAGCATCGGGTATCTGATATAATAACGAAGCATTCGTATCTAAAGACAGCAGGCGGTTTAAAAAACGGAAGCCCTGCCGAGGATGATGCAAAGTGAAATTATGACTTTGTTTATCTCTTTTTGTCTTTGGATGAAAAGAGATTTTTTCATAAGATACGGATTAAATCTTTAATCTAGTGAGGTGAAAAAAATGCCAAGTGAGAAGATATTGCTTGCAAAGCAGGAAAAGGTTGCCGCTTTAACAGAAGCTATTAAGAACTCAGCTGCAGGTGTACTCGTTGATTACAGAGGAATTACTGTAGAAGAGGATACAAAGCTTCGTAAGGAGCTTAGAGAAGCAGGAGTTATTTATACTGTTGAAAAGAACTCAATGCTTCGTTTCGCTCTTAAAAATGCAGGTCTTGATGAGCTGACAGGCGTTTTGGAGGGAACAACAGCTATCGCTATCTCTAACGACGACCAGACAGCTCCTGCTAGAATTCTCGGTAAGTTTGCAAGCGAGCATGACGATAAGTTCAACTTTAAGGCAGGATTTATCGGCTCGGAAATTTACGATGAGGCAGGCGTTACTGCACTTTCAAAAATTCCTTCAAAGGAAATTTTGCTTGCACAGCTCGTTGGTTCGCTTCAGGGACCTATTACAGGTCTTGCTGCAATTCTCAAGGCTGTTCACGACAGCAAGGAGGGAGAGGTTGCATAATTTATATGCTTCCTAAAACATTAAAAGCGGGTTATTAAACCCGAAAACAAAAATTAAAAAGGAGAAATTATCATGGCTTCAGAGAAGATTTTAAAGTTTGTAGAAGATGTTAAGGAATTGTCAGTTCTTGAGCTCGCAGAGCTTGTTGAGGCAATTCAGGACGAATTTGGTGTAACAGCTGCTGTTGCTGCTGCTCCTGCTGCTGGCGGCGCTGCTGGCGGAGAGGCTGAAAAGACTGATTTTGACGTAATTCTTGCTTCATTCGGCGATTCTAAGATGGCTGTTATCAAGGCTGTTAAGGAGATCACAGGTCTTGGACTTAAGGAGTCTAAGGAGCTTGTTGAGTCTGCACCTAAGGCTATCAAGGAAGCTTGTCCTAAGGCAGAGGCTGAGGAGATCAAGACTAAGCTTGAGGACGCAGGCGCTACTGTTGAGCTTAAGTAATTGCATTAATACTAAATGCTATAAGGACGGAAGATTTTTCTTCCGTTCTTTTTCGCTGTATAAAAGATATTTTCTCAAAAATTTGTAGGTTTTTGCTTTACAAACCAAATAACTTGTGATAAAATAAATAGGAACATAATGTAAGGTATTGCCTTTGGTTAACAAAGGCGCTTTGCCGATTTTTTATGTAGTTTAATAATATCCAGAGGAGGATAAAAATGGCTAGAAAAATGAAAACCATGGATGGTAACAATGCTGCTGCATGGGCGTCATATCCGTTTACTGAAGTAGCTGCTATCTATCCTATCACACCATCGTCTGTTATGGCGGAGGTAACTGACCAGTGGTCTGCTAAGGGACAGACAAACATTTTCGGAACACCTGTTAAGGTGGCTGAAATGCAGTCTGAAGCAGGAGCTTCGGGTACTGTACACGGTTCTTTGTCAGCAGGTGCGCTTACAACTACTTATACTGCTTCACAGGGACTTTTACTTATGATCCCAAATATGTATAAGATCGCAGGAGAATTGCTTCCTTGTGTTATTCATGTATCTGCAAGATGTGTAGCATCTCATGCTCTTAACATTTTCGGAGATCACTCTGACGTTTATGCTTGCCGTCAGACAGGATTTGCAATGCTTTGTTCAACAAACCCACAGGAGGTTATGGATCTCGGTACTGTAGCGCATCTTGCTACAATTAAGGGAAGAGTTCCGTTCATTCATTTCTTTGACGGATTCAGAACATCTCATGAGATTCAGAAGATCGAAACATGGGACAAGGCTGACGTTGAAGAGATGGTTGACAAAAAGGCTATACAGGAATTCAGAAACAGAGCTATAAACCCTGAGCATCCATCACTTCGCGGTACTGCTCAGAACCCGGATATATTCTTCCAGGCAAGAGAAGCTTGTAACAAGTATTATGATGAGATTCCGAATGTTGTTGAAGAATACATGGACAAGGTCAACAAGAAGATCGGAACTGATTATAAGCTCTTTAACTATTACGGACATCCACAGGCTAAGCATATCATAGTTGCTATGGGTTCTGTATGTGATACTATTGAAGAAACTATTGACGCACTTAACGCTGAGGGTGCAGAGCTTGGTCTTGTTAAGGTTCGTCTTTACAGACCGTTTGTAGCTTCTAAGTTTATCGAGGCTATTCCTGATTCTGTTACACAGATTTCTGTTCTTGACAGAACAAAAGAGCCGGGATCACTCGGCGAGCCGCTTTACCTTGACGTAGTTGCAGCTCTTAAGGGAACACAGTTCCATGATGTAACGATAGCATCCGGTAGATACGGACTTGGTTCTAAGGATACAACTCCTGCACAGATCAAGGCTGTTTACTGGAACGCTGAGTTCAAAGATAGCTTTAAGCCTAGATTTACAATCGGTATTGATGACGATGTAACTTATCTCTCTCTCGAAGCTGAGGATAAGCTTGATACTGCACCTGAGGGAACGACAGCTTGTAAGTTCTGGGGACTCGGAGCAGACGGTACGGTAGGTGCTAATAAGAACTCGATCAAAATTATCGGTGACCACACTGATCTTTACGCACAGGCATATTTTGCATATGACTCTAAGAAATCGGGCGGTGTAACTGTTTCTCACTTAAGATTCGGTAAGACTCCTATTAAGTCGACTTACCTGATCAATCAGGCTGATTTTGTTGCTTGCCACAATGAGTCATATATCACTAAGTACAACATCGTAAACGATATTAAGCCGGGCGGAACATTCCTTCTAAATACTCAGTGGGATGAAAAGGGCCTTGAAAAGCACCTCCCGGGACAGGTTAAGAGATATATCGCAGAAAACAATATCAAGTTCTACATCATCAACGGTGTTAAGATCGGTAAGGAAATCGGACTCGGAAACAGAATTAACACAGTTTTACAGTCTGCATTCTTTAAGCTTTCAGGTATTATTCCTATGGAAGATGCTATCAAGTACATGAAGGACGCAGCTACAGCTTCTTATTCTAAGAAGGGTGAAGCTATCGTTAAGATGAACCACGATGCTATCGATGCCGGCTGTGAGCAGGTTGTTGAGGTTAAGGTTCCTGAGTCATGGAAAACAGCTAAGGACACTAAGATGGGTCAGAAGGCTGTTAAGATCGCAGATAAGAATTTACAGAAGTTTGTAAATGATATACTTATTCCTTGCAATGCTCAGGAGGGTGATAAGCTCCCTGTATCTACATTCAAGGACATGGCAGACGGTACATTCCCACAGGGATCTGCTGCATTTGAGAAGAGAGGAATTGCTGTTGACGTTCCTTGTTGGAACAGTGATAACTGTATTCAGTGTAACTTCTGTTCATATGTTTGTCCTCACGCAGTAATCAGACCTGCTGTAATGACTGACGAAGAGCTTGCTAAAGCTCCGAAGCTTGCACAGGAAAAGGCAAAGCCGATGACAGGTATGCCTGGATATAATTTCGTAATGACAATGTCTGCTCTTGACTGTACAGGATGCGGTTCTTGTGTAAATGTATGTCCCGGTAAGAAGGGTAACAAGGCTCTTAGCATGATGCCGCTTGAAACACAGCTTGCTGAGCAAGAAGTATTCAACTATGCTCTTACACTTCCTGAGAAGAAGGATGTTTTAGAAAAGTTTAAGGAAACAACCGTTAAGGGTTCACAGTTCAAGCAGCCGCTTCTTGAATTCTCAGGCGCTTGTGCAGGATGCGGAGAAACTCCTTATGCTAAGCTTATTACACAGCTCTTCGGCGACAGAATGTATATTGCTAACGCTACAGGATGTTCTTCAATCTGGGGCGGATCAGCACCTACAACACCATATACTGTAAACAAGGACGGAAAGGGACCTGCTTGGGCAAACTCACTCTTCGAGGATAACGCTGAGTATGGTTACGGAATGTTCCTTGCACAGAATACTATAAGACAGAGAACTGTAGCTAAGGTTTTAGAGCTTCAAAAGTCAACAAAGACAGCTTCTCTTAAGAAGGCTATTGAGGGATATCTCTCAACAATAGATAACGGTGCTGCTAACAGTGCTGCAACAGACGAGCTTATAGCAGCTCTTAAGAAGAGCAAGTCGAAGGCTGCTGAGGAAATACTCAAGGATGCAGATTTCTTAAGAAAGAAATCAATGTGGGTATTCGGAGGCGACGGATGGGCATACGACATCGGCTTCTCAGGACTTGATCACGTTATCGCACAGGGTGAAGATGTAAACATTTTTGTATTCGATACAGAGGTTTACTCAAATACAGGCGGACAGTCTTCTAAGTCTACACCAACAGGTGCTATCGCACAGTTCGCAGCAGCTGGTAAGGAAGTTAAGAAGAAAGACTTGGCAGGAATCGCTATGACATACGGATATGTATATGTTGCTCACATTGCAATGGGTGCAGATTACAACCAGTGTATCAAGGCAATCACAGAGGCTGAGGCTTATAACGGACCTTCTCTTATCATTGCTTACGCTCCATGTATCAACCACGGTATTAAGGGCGGCATGAGCATTGCTCAGACTGAGGAGAAGAAGGCTGTTGAGTCGGGTTATTGGCACCTCTACAGATTCAATCCTGACCTTAAGAAGGAGGGCAAGGATCCGTTTATCCTTGATTCTAAGGCTCCTACTAAGGATTATAAGGACTTTATCATGGGCGAGGTTAGATACAATGCTCTTGCTAGACAGAATCCTGAAAGAGCTGAAAAACTCTTTGATAACGCTGTAAAGAATGCTGCTGACAGATATGATTATCTCAAGCGTCTTGCTAAGCTTTACAACGATAGTGAGAAGTAATCTCTAAATTTAAACTCTAAGCGGCAGAGGAACTTTACCTCTGCCGCTTTTTTGTTTTTTTGCGTAAATAAAAAAACCTGCCGTTAAAAACAGCAGGTCGAATGCATAAACAACGATTATGTTCCCCGTTTCTAAGGGGTTAATGCTCGGTCGTTTGTTAAATGACGGGGCAATGCCCCATATTGAAAACAAGACTTTTAATAGAACAGAGAATAAAACCTGTAATTTATTGAAAACAGCAGGTCGAATAAAGCTTAGGTTTACGACCGAGAATTAACGATGCTCTAAATTTAGACTTAAAAGGAAAGATACAGAGCAGGTCAATTAAAATTTATTTTCGTAAGAATTTGCTGTATGCCCAACTTGTAAATTTTTCGGGCATAATAAAAAGTATAAGCTGCGCTGCAGTAGGCACAAAAAAGTCCCAAAGAGATGAAAAGCCTGATTTATGAAGTCCCCAGCGAACCTTTATAAAACTTTTAGTATTGGCCCAGTTTTTTCTGCGCTTGTAGTTATCCTTAGTGACACGGTATTTCACCAAAACCTCCGGCAGATTTTCACCTATTGCCCCTGCCATGAGCATTTTTGTTATGAACTCATAGTCCTCACAGCGCTTTATGTTGGTGTATCCGCCAACCTTTTGAGCAAACGATTTGCGATAGATAAGCGTTTGGTTGTTAAAAGGACTTCTCCTCTTAGCATATTTTATAATTTCCTCATGACTGATAGGAGTTTTTTTGACAGCGATAGGTTTTCTCGTATCATCATCAAACTCTTCAATGTATCCTCCAACCATATCAAGCTTCGGGTTTTTTAAAAACATCATAAGCTGGCGCTGAAATCTGTCAGGAACACATATATCATCAGAATCCATTTTTGCTATAAGCTCATTTTGACAAGCCTTTATTCCTTCGTTTGCCGCCATTCCCGTACCGACATTTTCAAGAAGCCTGACAGAGCGGAAGATATCACTGTATTCACTTTCAAACGCCTTAATAATGACGTTAAGCTCATCGGTAAGTCTACCGTCACAAACAAGAACAAGCTCATCTGGAGGAACTGTTTGCTCTAAAATGCTCTCTAAGCTTTCTGATAAATTTGCCGGCTTTTCTTTGACATAAACAGACATCAAAACGCTGTAAGGCGGCAGATTTTTTCTTATAAAATCCATATCCATAAATTTATCTCACCTATAATTAAATTAAGATGTCCCAGCCTCTATAAGCGGCGGGTTCCACTTAATTTTTTCAGCGGTGGGATAGAATCCCTCGCTGAAAACGTTGAATAACAGGGCTGCGCCCTTATTGAACTGATTGTTTTAAATCACTGTATATATTTTACTATATAACGTATTTTTTGTCAATGAGAACAATTGGCATCAAGGAAAATTTAAAGTGATGTCAGTTCTTGTACAATGTAATTATTAATGTAAAATATATCTTGAAAAAGAGTGTAAATTGTGGTATACTAGCCATAGTCTGAGATTCAATAAAGGGTAGCGTTCCGTCATTCAACAAATGACCTGGCATTAGCCCTTTAGAGTTTCAGCGTGGGATAGGGTTCACCGCTAAAACGTTGAATAACGGGGCTGCACCCTTATTGAACATTAATGATGCCCCTGCCTCCGAATTTAGGTGTTGTACAAATTTTGGGCAATGGGTTTCGATTTAGTTTCAAAGTGAGATAATGTAATCTCACGGCTAAAGCTTAATAATCATTGAATGACGGGGCAGTATCCCTTATTAAACAAAGTATTTTTATTAAAACTATTACTCTTCGTTTCCGTCTGCTTGAAAGGTGGTAATGTAAAACTTGAAGAATAAAGAACAGTTTAAGCGCATGATGATGTTTATGTTTGCACTTATAATAGTCCTTATTTTAGGCGCTGTGTTTAATGCCACATGGCAAAATTACTATAACTATTCCCCTGAACTTAGAACAGATACCTTGTGGAGAAGAGGTAATGTTCTTCTGATGCTCATATATATGCTTATATACATTGTCTTTTCAAGGCTCGTAAATGCATATAAGGTTGGCTCGCTGAAAATTTCGGGCCTTGTTCTTTCGCAGGTGCTTGCTATTTTGATGTCGAACTTTGTCATCTACTTTTTGATCAGCCTTATAAGACGAGGATTTCTTTCGCTTCTGCCTATGATCGGATTAACAATGTTTGATATTGCAGCAGCGATAATATGGTGTATAGTTTCAAAGAAGGTATATGCCCATATTTATCCTCCGAAAAGAATGATAATTGTATATGGAAGTACGGCAGCGAGAGATCTTGTTCAGAAAATGAGCATGAGAGTTGACAAGTATATTATTTGTTCGTCAATCAGCATAAGCGTTCCGCTTGATGAGATAAAGGAAAAAATAGTAGGCTATGACGGTCTTATTATATGCGATATTCCCGCAGAAATAAGAAACAAGCTTTTAAAATACGCTTATGAAAAATCAATAAGAACATACATTAATCCCAAAATATCCGATATAATTTTAAAGGGATGTGATGAGATTCATGTTTTTGATACGCCGCTTTATCTTTCGAGGAATATCGGATTTACTTTTGAGGAGAAGATCATAAAGAGAACGATAGATATACTGCTTAGCTTGATTTGTGTAATCATATCCTCTCCAATAATGCTGGTATGTGCAGTATTGATTAAGCTTTATGATCATGGTCCTGTTTTCTATAAACAGGTCAGGCTTACTCGTGACGGCAGGGAATTTTATGTTTATAAATTCAGAAGCATGATAGAAAACGCTGAGAGCGATGGAAAGGCAAGGCTGGCTTCGGAAAGGGACGATAGAATAACTCCGATAGGGCATTTTATGCGAAAGGTAAGGTTTGATGAGCTTCCTCAGTTTTTAAATGTGTTAAAGGGAGATATGTCATTTGTAGGTCCAAGACCTGAAAGACCTGAGATCGCTCGGGAGTATGAACAGCATATGCCGGAGTTTTCTTACCGTCTTAAGGTAAAAGCCGGCCTTACAGGATACGCTCAGGTTTTGGGAAAATACAACACAACTCCGTATGATAAGTTAAAGCTTGATCTTATGTATATTGAGCAGTATTCTTTACTGCTTGATTTGCGTATAATGCTGCAGACGATTAGAATACTGTTTACTCCGGAAAGTACCGAAGGAGTTGGAGAGGAAGAGTTTACCCCTTCTGCAAAAGCACCGGCAAAAATTAAGGAATCAAAAGACAGTAAATGAGATTAGATATATGAAAGGGTAAGGTTATGAAAAACTTACTTGATAAACTCCAAAAGCACGAAAAATTAATAGCGGCTGTAGTGTTTGTTATAGGAATCACAATAATTGGTTTGTATATATATTCTGCGGTGATGTATATAAATTCAGAAACTGAAGTTTTGGAGCAGAAGCTTTCGGCGATTTCCATTGAGGGAAACGGTGAAATTTTTACAGCAGATTATTCTCTTGATATTCAGACAGATGAAAAGACAAACAGCGAGTATCTTGCATCTTTTGATATTGACTCTATAACACAGATTAGGCAGGAGAATGGAAAATACATCATTGTATCAAATACAGGAAATATTTGGGAGCAAACAGACTTTTTGGACGATGAGGGTAACAGACTCACAGCGTATACAAAGGACGGTAAGCTGAGATTTAAAAATACCGCAGGCGAGGAAGTCAATAAGTTTACGGTAAATACTCACTTAGTTTCATTGAGTAACGGTGTTTTGGTTGTTGATGATTATAAGCTTTCTGTTCCAAGTGGAGCGGTAACTGCAGAGACTGAAAAAACAACCTCAAAGACAACTACTGCAAAAACTGAAAAAACTACAGAAAAGACATCGGCAAAAACAACAACCTCTAAGGTGAATTCAGTCGATCGTCAGACGCAGCAGACTAAACCGCAAACGACAACGACTACTACAACTACCACTACCACGACAACTACAACAAAAGCTACCACAACAACATTCGCGTCATATACTCCGTCGGGAGATTGTGCGGAGGTTTTGCGTCTTGTAAATATTGAAAGATCGAATCATGGACTAAACCCGCTTAAAGCAATATATCTTTTGGATCAGGCGTCTTTGGTTAGAGCGAAGGAGATAACTTCTCTTCAGGCACATCAGCGGCCTGACGGAAGGTCGGTAAGCTCAGTTCTAAGCGACTACGGTCTGTCGTTTAAGTATATGGGAGAAAATCTTGCGTGCGGCTCTCAAACGGCTCAGGAGGTTGTAAACGACTGGATGAATTCACCTGATCACAGAGCTAATATTTTAAATGCGAACTACGAGTATATGGGACTCGGACACGTTTTTGTAGGCGGCGACAGCAATTACTTTTATGATTACTGGATTCAGCTTTTCTACACACCGCTGTAAAGAATAATCTGCCGCTTGTCGAGTTATCGGCGGCGGCTTTAAGCTTTAAAAACCTGTAAGGAGGATCCGGCGTTGAAAAAATTTAAAAAAGCGGGAGCGGTTTTTGTATCGTTAATGATTATAGCCGTTGCTGCAGCAGCAGTTTATTTTGTATTTAAGTCAGGTAACACGAACGGAAAGTCGGAGCTTTCACAGCAGAGCATTTCGGGAATTACAATTGAGGGAAGCGAAATTTTTGATACCCCGGAGGTTCTTACAAAGGTTCAGGTAGAGGGCACAGAAAAGGAATATGTCACGAGCTTTATGCTTGATGCGGTTACTTTTATTAAGCTTGGAGGAGAGGAAAGCTATCTGCTATGCGATTCACTCGGAAATCGATTGAAGCAAAGCGAGTTTCTCGACGATTTAGGAAATAGGCTAAGCGTAAGCGAAACTGACGGGAAGCTAACCTTTAAAACAAGCCTTGGAAGTGAAACTAAAACATTTCTTATAAACGGACATACTCTTGAGGTTTTAGACGGAAATATTTATATAGACCTTTTGGCTATGAGAGTTTTGAAGGCTGAGCCTACAACAACAACTACTGCAGTTTCAACAACAACCAAAAAAACAACTGTAAGCGGAAAAAGGTCAAGGTTTACTGCTATGCCTAAAACAACTACTACAGAGCCTACGACAACAACTATTGAAACTGATGAGTCAGGAAACACCATAACAACGTTAAAGACAACAGTCAAAACTACTGCCAAAACTACAGCAAAGACAACTGCAAAAACAACGTCTAAAAAAACTGTAAAAGCAACGGCAAAAACTACTGCGAAAACAACAACTACCACGACAACCACCACAACAACTACCACTACCACGACACTGCCGCCGTACAATCCTGTTGATAGCTACTGTACAGAGCTTTTAAGGCTTGTAAATACTGAGAGGACAAACAGGGGACTTGAGCCGCTTTTGGCAGGAAAAACTCTAGATCAGGCGGCGCTTGTCAGGGCAAAAGAAATTTCTGCTCGTTTTGAGCATAAACGGTTTGACGGAAGAGAGCTTAGAACTATAATGAGTGATTATGGCTTGTCATATAAGATATACGGTGAAAACATTGCCGCAGGACAGCAAAGTGCAATTGAAACGGTTTCACAATGGATGACAAGCGAGAGTATGCGAAGCAACATTTTAAACCCTAAGTTCAAATACTTCGGAAGCTCTCACTATTATCTGGAGGATGATAAAAACTATAAGTTTGACTATTGGACAGCATGTTTTTATACACCGCTTGAGGAAGTTGCTTCTACGCTTCCCGAGAATCCTGCCGCAGCCGAAGAAAATACTGTAACTAAGACTAAAACAGCGGCAAAAGCTACTGAAACATATCCCGCTAATTTTGCTTTTTTCTCGGCAAAGTAAGCATATCCGCACATCATTAGTACAAAACTAAACGC
>USCU01000014.1 GCA_900553335.1 uncultured Ruminococcus sp.
CTGTAGCAGAGGGAGATGTTACCGTCCCTGTATTTCAAAGGCACAGTTGGGCAAACATACTGAAAACCTCATCGGTATTTTGTATGGACCCTACTTTGTATTTAAACAGCTTTTTGCAAGTCGGTTGGGGCATCGGAAAAAATGAAGATTATTATTTGGAAAACAGCAGTCTGATCTTAAAGAAAATAATCGAAAAAATGGGAATTCGCCTTGAAAATACGGCGATCTATGGCACTTCTGCGGGCGGATATCTTTCGATTATTATGGGAATCTATCTCAAAGGTGCAAAGGTAATTGCAGACAATGCGCAGCTTGATGTGCGGAATTGGATTTATAAAGAAGCATTATCCTCAGTAATTACATTCGCTTTTGACAATATCGGTGATGCTCTGAATTATAAAGAACGTTTCAGCATTATTGATGCTTTTGAAAAGCACGGTTATGTTCCGAAAATATATATGCATGTGAATTTATGTTCCACAGCGGATAACTCCACGCAGCTGATACCTTTTTTGAAAAATGCAGAGTCAATGAAATACAATGGTGAATATAATGATATAGAAGTGTTTTTGCACTTTGAACCCGATAAAGGGCACAATGGAATCAGTATGGACGATGCTATTAGTTTCCTATACGGTGTATTAAATCAAAACTAAATTCAGGAGGTTTTTTATGAGTAACAATTTTGAAGCAACCACACAGCATATTAAAGATGAAGTCGGCTGTTCTGCAGTAGGATATCAGGATGTGGACGTCTGTATCCCTATCACTATTAAGGCGTTCGGAGAGGTAGGAAATGCAAAAACGCAATGCTTGGGCAAAAGTATCCTCTCATCCGGCTCCGATGTTTGTTTAGGAAAGCCCGGAAAAGTATGTAAATTTACGATCAGCCAAAAGCTTCGTGTTGAGGTTCCTGTAATCTTTGGTGCAAGAGCAGAAGCCGGCGAAGCGATCATAGAATGCGGATGTACCGAAAAAACGGATAGCCGCTGCTGCATGGAATTTGGAACCGATACAAAAGCATAACTGAATGAAAACACCATTGCAGTCTGAATCCCTATGGTTTGGACTGGGTGGTGTTTTGCTTTATAATTTCAGTATTTAAGAGACTTATCCAATGCTTGGTTGAAATCTTTCACAAAATATCGTTGCCTACTTTTAGGAATTCGATAAACTTGCAGCCTTTACCCTTTGCCGCTGATCCTGTAACACCGTAAGTGTTTTACCTCAATTTTACAACGCCATGGTAACGGATTTGATGTTCGGGCGGTATAATAAAGTCGTAATCGAAAAGGTTATAAAAAAATCAGAGGAGATTTAAATTATGAAAGTAAAAAGAAAATTTGCATTAGCACTTGCCGCAGTTTGTGCCGTATCCATGTTTGCAGGGTGCGGAAAACAGTCCGATTCTGAGACAACAGGAACGGTGGCAACAGACGGCTCTACCTCAATGGAAAAGGTAATTGGCTCGCTGAAAGAAACATTTGAGGCAGACAACAAAGGTATCACCGTTACATATAATCCCACCGGTTCCGGTTCGGGTATTACGGCGGTATCGGAGGGACGCTGTGATATCGGTCTTTCCAGCCGTGATCTGAAGGATGAGGAAAAAGCGAAGGGGCTTACCGGAACAGTTGTTGCCTATGATGGTATCGCTGTTATTGTAAATCCCGAAAATCCCGTTTCAGACCTTACTCTTGAGGATATTGCGAAGATTTATACCGGTGAGATCAAAAACTGGAAGGAAGTCGGCGGAAACGACACTGAAATCGTGCTGATTGGGCGCGAAGCCGGAAGCGGCACCCGCGACGGATTTGAGTCTATCACCAACACTGCGGAAAAATGCAAGTACCGTCAGGAGCTGACCTCAACAGGCGACGTGATTACCACAGTTGCCGGAAATCCTGCTGCCATCGGCTATGCTTCTCTTGCTTCTGTAAAAGATAGTGTTAAAGCGCTCAAAGTTGGCGGAGTAGTGCCAAGCGATGCAACAATCAAAGACGGAAGTTATCTCGTGCAGCGTAACTTTGTACTGGTTACGAAAGCCGACAGTAATCTATCTGACGCAGCACAAAAATTCTTCAACTACATCACATCAAGTGACGCTTCGGAAGTAATCAAGCAGGCAGGAGCCGTACCTGTAAAATAAGTGAAATAAGCGACGGCAGAAAAAAGCCGCCGCTTTTCATACACCGAAAGGAATGCAGTGATGAAGAAAAAGAAATTATTTGAAAATATTGTACATGGTGTATTCCTTGTGCTAGGTCTTGTTACAGTGGGTTTTGTTCTGCTAATCACGGTATATCTTATCCTGTCCGGCATTCCCGCAATCAGGGATATCGGGATTTTCAAATTCCTGTTCGGAAAGGAATGGACTTCGACGGCAGCAGAACCCTCTTACGGTATTCTGCCGTTTATTCTAACCAGTGTTTACGGAACGGCAGGCGCAATACTCATAGGCGTACCGATTGGATTTATGACCGCCGTGTATCTCGCTAAACTTGCTCCGAAGCAAGTAAAAACCGTCATAGAGTCTGTGGTCAGCCTGCTTGCGGGAATCCCGTCAGTGGTGTACGGTCTTGTGGGAATGATTGTGCTTGTTCCCATTATCCGAAAATTGTTCAGCCTGCCGGACGGCGCAAGCCTGTTTGCGGCAATCATCGTTTTATCTGTGATGATTCTTCCGTCAATTATCAAAGTGTCAATAACCGCTTTGGAGGCCGTTCCGAAGGAATACGAGGACGCATCATTAGCACTCGGCGCAACGCCTGTCGAAACCTATTTTCGTGTTTCCGTCCCCGCAGCTAAGAGTGGGATCGCAGCGGCGGTTGTGCTGGGCGTGGGGCGTGCCATCGGTGAAGCAATGGCAGTAATGATGGTTGCAGGTAATGTAGCCAATATGCCGACTCTGTTCGGAAGCGTGCGTTTTCTCACAACGGCGATCGCTTCCGAAATGTCCTATTCTGCAGGACTACAGCGGCAAGCACTGTTTTCTATCGCGCTGGTGCTGTTCCTGTTTATCATGCTGATAAATGCAGCACTAAACTTCTTTTTGAAGCGAGATAAGGAGGGCTGATATGAGAGGAAAAAGAAAAAGTTATATCCTTACGATGAAGCTTCTTATGTGGCTTTCTGTGGGAATTACAGCTGCGCTGGTGCTGTTTTTGGTAGGATATATCCTTGTCAAAGGAGTCCCGCACATTACATGGGAGCTGCTGTCCACAAAGCCGAGCTATCTTTCAGGGGAAATCGGTATTCTGCCGGATATTCTGAATACGCTTTACATCATTATCGCTACTTTGCTGTTTGTGATTCCCCTTGGAGTAGGTGCGGCGATTTATCTGACAGAGTATGCAAAAAACAAAAAGCTTGTCAGCATGATCGAGTATGCGGCTGAAACCCTGTCGGGCATTCCCTCTATTATATACGGACTCGTAGGTATGCTGTTCTTCTGTCAATTTTTGAATATGAAAACATCCCTTTTAGCCGGCGCTCTCACACTTGTTATTATGAATCTGCCGACTGTTATGCGTACTACGCAGGAAAGTCTGAAAACCGTTCCGCAGAGTTATCGGGAAGGCGCATTCGGCTTGGGGGCGGGCAAATGGCGAGTCATTCGCACCGTGGTGCTTCCCGGATGTGTGGACGGCGTGATCACAGGGTGTATTCTTTCTGTCGGAAGAATTCTCGGAGAATCGGCGGCTCTGCTCTTTACTGCGGGATTTGCCCATGCCTTGAACGGGTTATTCGACGGACTCAGCAGTTCGGGCTGTACGCTGACGGTTGCACTGTATGTTTATGCAAAAGAACAAGGCGAGTTTAAAGTAGCATTTGCTATTGCCGCCATCTTAATGATTATGACGCTTATTATCAATTTTGCCGCCGCGCTTGTCAGCAGATATTTTAAGAAACGGAGAGATATATGAATAGTATCATTATAACAGTAAAAGACCTGTGCTTGTGGTACGGAAAAAGTCAGGCGCTGAAAAATATCAACATGGATATTCCAGAAAAAAGCATTACCGCACTAATCGGCCCCTCCGGCTGCGGAAAATCCACCTTTCTGAAAACACTTAACCGAATGAATGACCTGATACCCGATGTTAAAATCACAGGCGAGGTATTGTGGAGCGGACAGAATATTTATGATTCATCTGTAGATGTAAGCGAGCTTCGGAAGAACATCGGTATGGTGTTTCAGAAGCCCAATCCATTTCCCATGAGCATATACGACAATATTGCTTACGGTCCCCGAACGCACGGAATACGGAGTAAAATAAAGCTCGACGATATCGTAGAGCGTTCTCTGCGTGACGCAGCTATTTGGGAGGAAGTAAAGGACAGGCTGAAAAAGAACGCTTTGGGACTTTCCGGCGGTCAGCAGCAGCGCCTTTGCATTGCTCGCGCGTTGGCAGTCGAGCCGCAGATTCTTTTGATGGACGAGCCAACTTCAGCGCTTGATCCTATCTCTACCTCTCATATAGAAGAACTGGCAATAAAGCTCAAGGAAAAATATACCATTGTCATCGTTACACATAATATGCAGCAGGCAGTTCGTATTTCGGATAATACGGCGTTCTTTCTGTTGGGAGATTTGATTGAGTTTTCAGAAACGGAAGCCATGTTCTCGCAGCCCAAAGATAAACGCACAGAGGATTATATTACAGGGAGGTTTGGATAAATGCGATCAAAATTTGATGAACAGTTGGAGCTATTACACAAAGAACTAATTCAAATGGGTGCGCTTTGTGAAAACGCTATTGCCATGGCGGCAAAGGCGCTGGCCGAGGGAAATACCAAGATTGCAGGTAAAGTCCCTGAGATGTCTGTTGAGATTGATCAGAAAGAGCGGGATATCGAAACCATGTGCATGAAGCTTCTTTTACAGCAGCAGCCGGTGGCAAAGGACTTGAGGACAATCTCTTCAGCACTCAAAATGGTGACGGATATGGAGCGCATCGGAGACAATTCCGGCGATATTGCAGAAATTGTGACTATGGCAAATATTTCGTCCTCTGATAACACGGAACATATTCAAGATATGGCAAGAGCCACGATCAAAATGGTGACCGACAGCATTGACGCCTTTGTGAAGAAAGACATAAACCTTGCAAATGCAGTTATTTACTATGACGATGTTGTAGATGGATTTTTCGACGAAATCAAAACGGACTTAATTAAACAGTTTGGCAGTCCCGAATCAAACGGAGAAAAGGTTTTAGATCTTCTGATGATCGCCAAATATTTTGAGCGTATGGCAGATCATGCGTCGGAAATTGCAAAATGGGTACTGTTTTCCATTACAGGCAATAAAGAAGGGTAATCTTAAGCAGCGTAAAATACTCAGTTTTCTACTGCCTTTGCCTATTTGAAAAATTTATGGCCGTTTTAACATCGTGTTGAAAAGCATAAATTTTTGTGCTATTATTATTTTGGATGATTGTACATTTTAGAAAGGCGAAATTATGTGGCTGATCATGGCTGTCCTGTCCGCAGTGTTTGCGGGGCTTACTTCTGTCCTTGCAAAGTGCGGCATCAGAAAAACCGATTCTGATATAGCAACGGCGCTGCGGACTTTATTTGTATTGATATTTTCGTGGGTTATGGCGCTGATAGTCGGTTCTATAAAAACAATATCGGACATTGATATAAAATCATTTATATTTTTAATACTGTCAGGACTTGCAACCGGAGCATCGTGGATTTGTTATTTTAAAGCGCTGTCTATGGGAGATGTTAATAAAGTCGCACCAATTGATAAATCCGGCACAATTCTGTCTGTATTGCTTGCTATCGTTTTATTCGGAGAAACCGATCACCTTGCGGCTAAGCTGCTTGGAACGGCACTCCTTGCGGTCGGAGTTTTTTTGATGATCGAGCAAAAAGAGCCGCAGAACAAAGTAAAACAGAAAGTCTGGATGGCCTATGCCGTATTGTCCGCAGTGTTTGCCGCTCTCACATCTATTCTTACAAAAATCGGTATATCAGGCGTGGAATCCAATCTCGGAACGGCGATTCGAACAAGTGTTGTGCTGATTGCGGTATGGCTCATCGTCCTAATGAAAGGCAAGCAGAAAGAAATCAGGAAAATCAACAAAAATGAATTTGCATTTATTGCCCTTTCTGGATTTGCTACGGGAGCCTCTTGGCTATGCTATTACTATGCGATACAAAACGGCGTTGTCAGCGTAGTCGTTCCGATTGATAAATTGAGTATCATTGTAACGGTACTGTTTTCTTGTGTTTTCTTAAAGGAAACCATAAGCAGGAAAACGCTTGCGGGACTTGCGCTTACGGTCGTTGGAACACTAACAATGGCGATTTGGGTATAAAATTTACCCTTCACTGACTTTACACCGATTTTACAATATTCAGATAGTGAATTTGACCTTATTTATATATAATAAAAGCAAATAGATAAATTTCAAGGATAAGGGGAATAAAATGATGATTTTTTGTGTGGAAGACGATCAGGCTATCCGTGATCTGATGATATATACTCTGAATTCTGCTGGATTTGAGGCAATGGGTTTTGAAGATGGGAATGCTTTCTTTCCTGCTTTGGAAAAGAAAAAACCGGAACTGATCCTGCTGGATATCATGCTCCCGGGAGAAGACGGCATTACGATACTGAAAAAGCTGCGCAGCAATACCTCAACATCAAATATTCCGGTTATTATGGCTACAGCCAAAGGGACGGAATACGACAAGGTGATTGGTCTTGACCTTGGTGCGGATGATTATCTTGCAAAACCTTTTGGTATGATGGAAATGGTGTCCCGTGTAAAGGCAGTGCTTCGCCGGGTTATTAAGAATGAGTCGATATCGGTTTTGCGTATGGGAAAGTTGGAGCTGAACTTGAGTAATCATACCGTTTTTTTAGACGGAGAGCGCATAGAGCTTACTCTGAAAGAATACGAAATGCTTCGATTGTTCATGAACAATCCCGGCAAAGTTTTTAGCCGCGATCAGCTTCTTAATGAGATTTGGGAGACTGAATATATCGGTGAAACCCGAACCGTAGACGTGCATATCGGCACGCTCCGTACAAAGCTAGGCGACTGCGGAGAATATATTGAAACAGTACGCGGAGTCGGATACCGAATGGAGGCAAAGCTATGACAAAACGGATTTTCCGAACCATTTTCATTGTGGCAGTCGGTGTGTTTATTGCTTCTTCCCTACTTTTCATGACGGTTCTTTATGATTATTTTTCTGCTGTCGGTCAAAATCAACTGCGTGCACAAATTGATCTTGCCGCACAGGGTGTTGCCAATGAAGGCATCGGATACTTTGATGGTCTTGAATCACAAAACTACCGCATTACATGGATCGGAACAGACGGCAGTGTGCTCTATGACAATATTTCCGATGCGGACAATATGGAAAATCATTTTGAGCGTGAAGAAGTAAAGGAAGCGCTTACTAAAGGCTACGGCGAAAGCTCCCGGTATTCCTCTACCCTGACCGAACGTTATCTTTACAGCGCCAAACGATTGCCGGACGGGACTGTTATCCGGCTTTCCGTTACGCAAAATTCGATGCTGGTATTGACACTCGGTATGCTTCAGCCGATTATTATCATATTTGCGGTTGCAATTGTACTGTCCGCTTTTTTAGCCTCCAGATTATCCAAAAAAATCGTAAAGCCGCTGAATGAACTGAATTTAGACAAACCGCTCGATAATGACGGATACGACGAGCTTTCCCCCCTGCTACGCCGTATTAATACGCAACAACGGCAGATCAGGCGGCAAAAGGAGGAACTGAAGCGAAAGCAAAGTGAATTTGAAGCTGTAACAGGCGGAATGACTGAAGGAATCATTCTTTTGAATCAAAAAGGCACTATTCTGAGTATCAACCGTGCAGCATCGAAACTTTTCGATACAGACTCTTTTGTCGTTGGAGAAGATATTTTATCAGTAAACCGCAGTTTAGCATTGACAGAGCTTCTTCATAAAGCAGAGGACGGTAAACATGCTGAAACGGTTATGGAATTCGGAAGCGGAAAATATCAGCTGGCTGCAAGTCCGGTAGTGGCAAATAATGAAGTGATTGGTATCGTTGTGTTGCTTTTGGATGTAACGGAAAAGGAAAAAGCTGAGCAAATGCGGCGGGAATTTACCGCGAATGTTTCACATGAGCTGAAAACACCGCTCCACACCATCTCCGGTTGCGCGGAGCTTTTATCAAACAACATGGTAAAACAAGAGGATATAACCGATTTTTCAAAGCGAATATATACAGAAGCCGGACGCATGATACGGTTGGTGGAGGATATAATCAAGCTCTCGCACCTCGACGAGGGCGCAGACGATATGAAGTGGGAAGAAACCGATATGTTCATACTCGCCGATCATGTGATAACAGCACTTATGCCGGAAGCCCAAAAGGCCGGAATCAAGATAGAGCTGTGCGGGGAAAGCGCTGTTCTCTGCGGTATACCGCAGCTGCTCGACAGTATTGTATATAACCTCTGTGATAACGCAATCAAATATAATCACAAAGACGGGTCTGTTTCCGTGACAGTCAAAAATGAAGAAGGGTTTGTCATTCTTTCGGTTATTGATACGGGAATCGGTATACCGGAGGAACATCAGGAACGTATTTTTGAACGCTTCTATCGGGTAGATAAAAGCCATTCCAAAGAAATCGGCGGCACGGGACTGGGGCTTTCGATCGTGAAACACGCAGCACGTCTGCACAGAGCAGAAATCGAACTGCAAAGTGTTGTAGACGGCGGTACTACGGTTACGGTGAAGTTTCCAAAAAAATAATAAAACGATTTAAAAGAGTTTGGATCAGCCAAGCTCTTTTTCATTTTACATGTATTTTACAAAATCGTGATAACGGATTTGATGTAAATTTGATAGTATTTATCTGTAGAAACGCAATAGAAGAAAAGGAGAAGATTCTATGGATATTTTTAATGTACTGACGATGATCGGAGGACTGTGTCTGTTCCTATTCGGCATGAACATTATGGGACAGGCACTGGAACGCAGAGCGGGAGACAAGCTTCGTCTGCTTCTTGGAAAACTCACAACCGGTAAAGCCGCAGGTTTGTTGACAGGACTTGGCGTTACGGCAGTAATTCAAAGTTCCTCCGCAGTAACCGTTATGGTAGTCGGATTCGTTAATTCCGGGCTTATGACATTAAAGCAGGCGATCAATGTAATCATGGGTGCTAACATCGGCACAACAGTCACCGCATGGATTTTAAGTCTCGCAGGCATTGACAGCGGAAATATCTTTGTAAAACTCTTAAAACCGTCTTCATTTACTCCTGTTCTGGCGCTGATCGGCATTATATTTTATATGTTCTGCAAAAATTCAAAGAAAAAAGATACAGGCATGATTCTTTTGGGGTTTGCCACACTGATGTTTGGAATGGAAACTATGTCGGGAGCGGTTTCGGGACTCGGCAGCATCCCTGCGTTTCAGAATTTGTTTATTCTGTTCAAAAATCCGGTTTTAGGATTGCTCGCAGGCGCCGTTCTTACCGCAATCATTCAATCAAGCTCTGCTTCGGTTGGAATTCTGCAGGCGCTTGCAGTAACCGGGCAGGTTTCTTATGGTGCGGCAATTCCCATTATTATGGGACAGAATATCGGTACATGTGTAACAGCAATGCTATCGTCCGTGGGAGCAAATAAAAACGCAAAACGCGCAGCCGTGGTACACTTATTATTTAATGTAATCGGAAGTGCGGTTTGGCTGGCAGTATTCTGTGTGATAAAAGCAGTTTTCCGTCCTATACTTCTGAATGAATCTGCATCATTGTTCGGTATTGCTGTTGCACACTCTGCTTTTAATATACTCTGTACAATCCTGATGCTTCCTCTGACAGGCTTTCTTGAAAAACTGGTCAACAAACTGATCCCCGATACAAAACAGCAGGAAATAGAATCTGAGCTTGACGAAAGACTTTTGGCAACACCGTCGATTGCCCTGGAACGCTGTTACGAGGTTGCTGTCAAAATGGCAAAAACGGCCGTGGCGACGCTGATTGAAGGATTGGATTCCCTGCATCGGTATACGCCGGAGCTTGCTGAGTCTATACATAAAAAGGAAGAAATAACTGATCGTTATGAGGATATGCTTGGGACTTATCTGGTACATTTAAGTACAAAACAGATCAGCGAACAAGACAGTGCAGAAGCTGCAAAGCTTCTGAAAATCATCGGGGATTTTGAAAGAATTGCCGACCACGGAGTAAATCTGCTTGATTCTGCAAAAGAAATGAAAGAAAAAGGCGTGAGCTTTACCAATTCGGCAGAATCGGAATTTCGAGTGATTTCTTCGGCAGTATACGAAATCCTTGAATTGGCCACAACGGCCTTTATAAAAGACGATATAACCGCTGCGGAAAAAGTAGAACCGCTTGAGCAAGTTATAGATATTCTGAAAGAAAAACTTCGCACAAATCATATTCTTCGTATGCAGCAAGGCGCCTGTTCCATTGATGCCGGTTTTGTTTGGTCTGACTTGCTCACTAATTTAGAACGAACATCCGACCACTGCTCCAATATTGCCGGCTGTGTGATAGACATTGCACATCGTAATATGAATATTCACGAGTCTCTTCGGGATTTCAGAAATGACAATGAAGACTTCCGTACACAATTCAAGGCATATAAAGAAAAATTCAGATTGACTGAAACCAATTAAATTTTGCGGCCATCGGTACATTTTTCAGCTTAAGTATATGTCCGAAATGCGGAGAAAAAACTTGTGACAAAATACGGTCAGATACAGTGATGGAAGATTTTCCGATGTTTTGCTCCAAGTGCAAACAAGAAACAATGATAAATGTCCTACAATTCCAGGTAACAGTTGTTCAGAAATCAACTGATGAATCACAAAATAACTGAATTTGCAGATTTTCTGTATTTATGTTCCGCATCAGTATATGAAGATAATATATGGAGTCTGCTGAATGGTGACAAAAAAGAGGCGGCGATATGACGATAAAAAAGAGACTATTTTGGATGGCTCGGAAATGTGCTTTTTCGCAAGTAAAATCAAGCAATAACCCTTCATTTGATCTATAATATAAACAGAGCAGTTGAAATGAGGTGTATATAAATGTATGAGTGGCAGAAACAAATTCAAATTATTATCGATGAAATTGACAAGTGCATTAAACGGCACAATAATGAAGCTTTGACTTTACGTCACCTTTCCGAAAAGTTGGGCTATTCTGAATTTTATACTACAAGAAAATTCAAGGAAATGTCAGGCGTTGGGTTTAGAGAATATCTGCACAAAAGAAAATTAGCCTTTGCATTAAAAGAAGTTAGGGATAGCGATAGGAGCATTCTTGATATTGCTTTGGATCACGGCTTTTCATCACATGAAGCTTTTACCAGAGCCTTCAAGAAAACATACGGAGTTACGCCAAGCGAATACCGCACAAATCCCGTGCCTGTTGTCCTGCGTACAAAAATAAACCCTTTCGACCGCTACTTTTTAGGAATTGGAGAGATCGGTATGATGAAATCCACAGGTGATATCAAAGTGTATTTTGTAACTATTCCCGCTCATAAATTTTTGCACATTAAAAATTATGAGAGCAATGGATATTGGGATTTTTGGCAAAAACAAAACCTGATCCCTGGACAGGACTGTGAAACTATCTGCGGCTTGCTGGACAGTATCAAGGGAAAGTTAGACGATGAAGGCGGCAGCGATTTTAATGGCGGCAGCGGTCAGATCATGGCGTACATTAACGATCCAAATGGCAGACTCTGCAGTTGGGGTATTCCGCGCACAGAGTGTTATGGTGTACGGCTTCCTTCTAATTACAATGGAGAGGTACCGCCGCAAATGCTTATGATCGATGTTCCCGAGGCCGAGTACATTGTTTTTGAACATGGACCGTTTGATTATGAACAGGAAAACTGCAGTATAGAGAACAAGATCGAAAAAGCGATGGCTGATTTTGATTATGAAAGCTCCGGTTACTGTCTTGACACTTCTCCCGGAAGGATTATGTACTTTTACCATGATCCGGAACGTTTTTGGAAATATATCAGACCGGTTCGGAAATTATAATCGCAAATTTATGACAATTAAATTTATATTACAAAATCACAATACAAAACAAAAAGCCGCATTTTGCTGCGGTTCCAGTCTGTAGAAAAACCTTGGTATAAATCAAGAAAGGGAGCGCTTTGCAAGTGAAAGCGTTCCCTCTTTTACAACAGCCCACTGGACTGTTGTAAAATTCACCCATTCAAAAGCGCTTTAATAAAGAGATTTCGCCGTCTGCGGACGACGACCAAGGCTCTGCCTTTGGAAACCGCAAGCTTTTGAAAAAGCTTGACCAAAAC
>USCU01000015.1 GCA_900553335.1 uncultured Ruminococcus sp.
ATTAAATATGCAGCGTCAGAAAAAACCGCAACTGTACCTGCTGACGACTTCATCTTTGTAAAATAGCGTCTGCTGACTCCGTCAAAAAGCAAGGCGCATTCGTCATTACTTAATTTGGTTTGAAGCTTTTGGATATTGTTCAATTTTTATTCTCCTCCAAATCTATTAACGCATCAAGACCTAAAAAATAGCTTTTCTTTCCATAACCTGAAATCTGTTTGATGCAGACCTCTTCAATTACAGAATTTGCTCTGAATCCTTCACGAGCATGAATATCGCTCAAATGAACCTCAACAACAGGAATCTTAATCGCTTTTATAGCATCTCTTATTGCATAGCTGTAATGAGTGTATGCACCCGCATTTAAAACAACGCCATCAAATATTTTTCTCGCCTCATGAAGCTTGTCAATTATCGCTCCCTCATGATTTGACTGAAAAATTTCACATTCAAGGCCTTTTGCCCTTGCGTTTTCCAAAATCTCATTATTGATACTCTCAAATGAATCGTTACCGTAAATTCCCGGCTCTCTTTCTCCGAGCAAATTCAGATTAGGTCCGTGTATAACCAATACTTTTTTCATACATTCCTCCGTTAAATGTTGAATATTCTTAAAATTATTCCTCACAGGAAAGATAATACTGTTTCATAGTTAGTGCGTCCTCTGCCTGTGTACCTGCGCTTTCGCAGATAAATGTCGGTGACAAACCTTTCTTTGCAACGATCTCCATCAAAGGCTCATAGTCAGGTCCAAATCCCTGATTGTTGTCAAAGGTAAGATGCTTTTTCTCACCGCCCGGAACGGTAAACATAATTTTTGAAAAATGACTGTGAAAAACTTTCAGTCTGTCACTTCCAAGCTTATTCTCTACACTGATAAGCATTTGCTCATATTCTTTCTTACCTTTAATATACCCAAATTCTCTTGCATTTAAGTGTCCGAAATCTATTGTGGGCAAAAATGTATCATCCAGCCGGCAAAGCTCAAGAACTTCATCTAAATCTCCGAGCTGATTTACCTTTCCCATAGTTTCGGGGCAGAACACTATTTCCTCAAATCCCTTCTCAACAGCCATTTTTCTTGCTCTTGTAATAGTATCCTTTGCAAGCTCCAAAGCTTCACTTCGTGAAATCTTTGCACATGAACCTGAATGGATAACGATTCTCTCAGCGCCTATACGTTTTGCCGCATCACAGCTTTGCAAAATATAGTTTATGCTGTTATCCCGCTTTTCCTCCTCTATTGAAGAAAGGGAAATAAAATACGGAGCGTGCAAAGACAGAGTGATTTTGCATTCCTCAGCATTTTTCTTAATGGCTTCGGCAGTTTTGTCCGTTACCTTAACTCCTCTTCCACATTGATATTCGTATGCATCAAGTCCCATTTCTTTCAAAAAAAGCGGTGCGTCGGTCGATGATTTATATTTTTTTGAAAAGCTCTCGCTATTTCCCGCAGGTCCGAATTTTGCAGGCATTATTCTTCTCCCCTTTCTTTTTTCTTTCGTCTGTAATCAAGGTAGCTTTCTAAAATTATTGTTGCCGCAACAGTATCAACTATAGCCTTCCTCTTTTTACCTCTGACATTTGTTTCATTTAAAATTCCGTGAGCGGAAACGGTTGTTGAACGCTCATCCCACATGTTTACGGGAATATCAGTTGCCTGATTCAAAGCGTCGGCAAAGGTTTTGCAAGCCTCCGCTCTCGGTCCGAAGCTTCCGTTCATGTTCAAAGGAAGTCCCACTACTATCTCGCCAACCTCATATTGATTTGCAATATGCGCCACCTTTGCGACAAGCATTTCAAATCGCCTTTCCTCTATTGTACCAATAGGAGATGCTAAAAACTCCGTTCTGTCACAAACCGCAAGACCTGTTCTTGCATCCCCATAATCTACTGCCATAATTTTCATAATTATCAACTCTCTTCAATAAGGGAAAATCACCCTTTTATTTTTGCTTGCCTTAATTTTTGTCTTGAATTGGTTTTAGTTTCCTGCGAGCTAATGCGGTAATGTATGGGAAAGTGCTTTATTGAGCTTTCGTGTACCAAGGCTGCTCCTAATTATTAATTGTCAACATAATTCCGCATTACGCATTACGCATTATGAATTAATTTTACTCATTACCTCACCGATCTTACCCCTTATAACTAAGTCACAGCTTGAATCATAAGAGGTTTGATCACGATTTATGAGTACAAGGTATTTTCCCTTGAAATATCTGACAAGCCCCGCAGCAGGATACACGACAAGACTTGTGCCTCCTATTATAAGCATATCAGCAGACTCAATAGCCGAAACTGCTCCGTTCATTGTGTTTTCATCAAGTCCCTCTTCATATAAAACAACATCGGGCTTTATAATACCTGAGCATTTTTCACATCTCGGTATTCCGTTTGAATTCTTCATATAGTCAAAATCATAAGACTCTCCGCAGTTTTCACAATAGTTTCTCAAAACGCTTCCGTGAAGTTCAAAAACATTTTTGCTTCCCGCTTTTTGATGAAGCCCGTCAATGTTTTGTGTTATTACCGCTTTAAGCTTTCCATGCCGCTCGAGTTCAGCAAGCTTTAAATGTGCAGCGTTTGGGAGCACTCCGTCTATCAGCATTTTATCCTTATAAAATTTAAAGAAATCCTCTGTATGAGATTTATAGAAGCTGTGAGAAAGCATCACCTCCGGCGGATAGTCATACTTCTGATTATAAAGACCGTCAGCGCTTCTGAAATCCGGAACTCCGCTCTCGGTCGAAACTCCCGCTCCTCCGAAAAAGACAATATTTTTCGATTCATCTATCATTTTATTTAAGGCAATTATTTCGTCCATAAAAACACCTCTGTTAATTGTAACACTTTTACCATCATTTTTCAAGGGCAATACGGCCTCTAAAAGGCAAGAAAAAACGACCCGCCTATTGGCGAGCCGAATTCAAAAATTAAAGCAGAAAGCTGCCTATTAACTATGTTTAGCTGTTTATCCGTTTGTCGATAAACTCAGTTTTGGTTTTTGAATAAACTATTTTTTGAGAGTTATATAGCCCTCTGTATCCCGAAAGCATATATGCAACCGCACAGGCAATCGCATAAAGCACAATTCCTTCCATTCCGAAAAGCTCAAGGCTCATAAAAAGCGATGTCAAAGGACAGTTTGTTACACCGCAGAACACCGCAATAAGACCGATCGACGATCCAAAAGAAAAATCAAGTCCTAAAAATCTTGACATGAAATTTCCAAATGCTGTTCCAACGAAAAAAGCAGGAACAATTTCTCCGCCCTTAAATCCGCAGCCTAAAGTAATACCTGTGAAAATTAACTTTAAAATAAAATGATGTCCTCCAACACTTTTTGAAAACGCATCTTCAATGAAGTCCATGCCTGCTCCGTTATAAGTCCTTGAACCGACAATAAGCGTAAGCACAATTATCGCCGCCGAGCCTACAAGTATTCTTATATATTTATTCTCTGATATACGCTGAAAAACATGGTGAAACGCTTTTAAAACTATGACAAACACCTCAGCGATCAATGCACACAAAACCGCCAGCAAAATAACCTTAAAAATTGTTAGGAGATTTGTTTTAGGTATACTTAAAACCGAAAATCCCTCTGAGGATATCCCAAAAAACGAGGTAAAAGTATTTGCAACTACTGCCGCTAAAACGCTTGGAACTAAAGCCGAGTAGTGCATTATTCCAACGCTTGTAACCTCCATTGAAAATACAGCGCTTGTTATAGGAGTTCCGAAAATAGAGGAAAACCCTGCGCTCATTCCGCACATTGTAATTATACGCTGATCCTTTTCATCAAGCCTTAAAAGCCTTCCTAAAGACGCTGAAAACGAACCGCCGATCTGAAGCGCTGCGCCCTCTCTTCCTGAAGAACCGCCGAAAAGATGCGTAATAATTGTACTTGAAAAAATCAAAAGCATAGTCTTTAATGTCAGCTTTTCGTTATCTCTTACAGCCATTAAAACTAGGTTTGTTCCCTTATCATGCTTAAATCCAAGCGTTTGATAGCAAAAGACTATAAACAGTCCTGCGATAGGAAGAAAATATATTATAAAAGCATGACTCTGACGAAAACCTGTAACGCCGTCAAGCATAATTCTGAACGCTCCGCCGACAACACTCATTACTCCGCCGACAAATAAGCTTATGACCACCCATTTTAAAAATTGAAGAACAAGATTTCTCCGGTATTTTAACATTCTCCTCAAATGCTGTTTTAGATTATCTATTGTATCCCTGCATAATTTTTTCAATTTGTGCTTTCGCCTCGTTTACAACTGTTTTTGGAGCGACAACCTTAGCGTCACTTCCGAATCCGAAAAGCCATCCCCAGAAGGTTGGACTTATATTAACAGTAAGCTTTACAGTATAATAATCGTCATCGGCAACATTAAAATGAACGCCTTTTCCGAATTTGTCAATTATTGCGTTAAATACATTCGGCTTCACAGCAAGAATAATTTCCTCTTCTCTGCCGCCGAACATAGAAAATGTTGCACGCAGGCTTTTGGCAAACTGAATCTCATCGCTTGAGAGGGAATCGATTTCCTCGTTTAAAACCTTAACTTCCTTCATTCTGTCAACACGATAAGTTTTTATTGCACTTTCACCATCAGATATGCTGTGTGCAATAAAATAATAATTATCATTCTCCCATACAAGATGAAGCGGAGAAACAATATAATCCTCCTTGTGCTTTAAAACCTCTTTGCACTTATCATTGTATGTAAAATACTTGAATTTTATCTTCTTCTTGTCGTTCATTGCACCGTGTATGAAATTGATATTATAATATACCGTTTCATTCGTGCTTCTCGGACGATTTTCAATATAAATGCTTCTCTTTAAGCTGTCGGAAAGATATTTTGAAGTCAGACCTTTTATCTTGTCAATAAGCTCGTTTGACTTCTTAATAGTTAAAAACCTACATGAAGAAACGGCGTCAACTAAAACAAATAACTCCTCAAGCTCAAAATTTCTGGAGGAAACAGAGTAAGCGTTTGAATGGCCGTCCTTCTGACAGGTAACATCCAACCCGAAATCCTGAAGTGTTGCTATATCGTCATAAACAGTTTTACGCTCAGCCTTTATCCCCATTCCCTCCAGCCTTGATATAATCTGTGCTACAGTAAGAGAATGCTTCTCGTCGGTTTCCCTCTCCAAAAGCTCCTTTAAGAGCAAAAGCTTTTGCTTTTGCCTAGACAATCCTGCCATAATAAAAACCCTAACCTTTCATAAAGCGTTCGCTTTGTTTAAGATTGGGCCATGTAAGTAATAAGACAAATACGGTAAATTAGCTTAACAACTTTCCTTTTTTTAAATCCTTTACATTTGTGATTGTTCCATCCGGATTTAAAATTCTTGCGTTTTCAAGCTGATTTGTAAGATCTCTTACAAAGCCTCTTCTGTATTCGTCTCTCAATATCTTTTGTTCTTTCAGTTCTTCCTCGCTCAGTTCTCTCTCTTTACTAATTCTTGCGAGCTCGGATATTCGGTCAAGTTTTTTCTTGTCCATTTTTTACCCCCAAATTGGAAAGTGTATTGTTATTATATCAGAACAAAAACTGCTTGTCAATAGTCTTAGTACAAAAAATTTCCCACTCAAAAAAAATTCAACGAAATTCGCTTGACTTATTTTTATTTAATGCTATCATAATACTTGTAAAGAACATTTGTTCTCATTCCCGTTGAAATAATAAAGAAAGGAAAAATAATATTGAAGGAACTTTATCTTAACTATCTTAATGACGCAAAAAAACTCTTTGAACGAATTCATGCTCTCAAGGAAGCAAAACATCAGTGCTTCGATACTGACGAAATTAAAAGTCTTTGCACAAGAATTGAGCTTTTAACAACCGAAAGACTTGAGCTTTTGCGGGATGCAAAAGAAATAGCAAAATTTCTGACTGACGATGAGCTGGCAGAAATGATCTATATTTATCAAGGAAACGCCTGCTGATGAAACGAGTATTTTACCCTGTCGATCTTTTTAAAAGTATTGCCGAAGAAAAAAGCGACAGTGAAGAGGTAATGAGCAGGCATCTAGCTATGAAAAGGGCATTATACTATGTAATCAACAACAATTTGACAAAAACACAAAAAAGCTATATCATTTTATATTATAAACATGGAATGAAAGTTTGTGAAATTGCAGAGAAATACGGCGTAAACCGTTCTACCGTTTCAAGAACGATAAAGCGTGCAAAAGAAAAGATTTTTAATATACTCAAGTATTATACTTTTTATTGATATAGAATAGAGGTAGATTATGAAAACACCAATTTATGATTTTTTAAAACAATATGATCAGAAAAACCCCATTCGACTTCATATGCCCGGAAGCAAAGGCAAAGTTAGCATACCGTTTGGCTTTGATATAACCGAGATAGACGGGGCTGACTTTTTATTCTCACCCAATGGAATCATAAAAGAAAGTGAGCAAAATGCATCAAGCTTATTTAACACAGCCGCTACGCTTTACTCAACCGAGGGTTCATCGCTTTGCATCAAAACGATGATTGCACTTTTAAAGAAAACAGGGATAAACAGCATCCTTGCGGCAAGAAATTCACATATGTCTTTTTTAAACGCCTGCATCTTATCTGATATGAATGTTTCCTGGATATATCCTGACAACAAAATTTCAAGCATTTGTTCAGGAGAATATACAGCAGATTTAATAGACAGCGCTTTATCAAAAACAGAAATTAAAGCTGTTTATGTCACTAGTCCTGATTACCTCGGAAATATCTTGAATATTAAAGCTATAGCAGAGGTTTGTAAGCGTCATGGAGCGTATCTGCTGGTTGACAACGCACACGGTGCTTATCTTAAATTTCTTGCACCGGATCTTCACCCTATCTCACTTGGCGCTGATATGTGCTGTGATTCGGCGCACAAAACTCTGCCGGCAATGACCGGAGGTGCTTATCTTCACATAAGTCGGGAAACTGACGAAGCTTTTATAAAAAATGCCAAAAGTGTTATGAGCGTTTTTGCTACCTCATCTCCTTCTTATATGATTATGGCATCGCTTGATTTTACAAACAGAATAATAAACGATGAGATAAGACGTTTTAACGAAACAGCTTTAATGGTCGAAAGACTAAAGTCGGAGCTTTTTAGGCTTGGATTTATAAACATTTCCAAAGAGCCGTTTAAAATTGCCATTGACGCTATGCAGTCGGGAATCAATACCAAAGAGCTTTATGAATTTTTAAGACTAAAAAATATCGTTTCAGAATATGCAGACGACGCTTCGCTTGTAATGATGTTTTCCGTTATGAACGGTGAGGAGGATTATGAAAAAACTCTGTCCGCTTTTAAAGAAGCTGCCGGCAAAATCAGCGAATATAAAAACTTAGATAACGAATTTCTAATAACTGAAAAAGTGCAGGCAGTTAATATGAGAAATGCTTTTTTTGCAGACTCTGAGGAGATAAATACAGAGTTTTCCGAAGGGCGCATTTGCTCCGCAGCAAAAACGGTATGCCCGCCATGTATACCGGTAATTTGTGCAGGAGAAGTTTTTGATCAAAACGCAATAAAAATTCTAAAAAAGTATGGCATTTTAAAGGTAAGTGTGGTAAAATAAATGTGTATATAGTTGTTATGGCTTTATGGAGGGGTTTTTATGGACGGATTTCAGATTATAGGAAATGAATACACTAAGAAAAAGCTTTCCACTATGATTTCCAAGGACAGAATTATTCCCTCTATTTTGATCTATGGAGAGAAAGGGCTTGGCAAAAGCGTAATGGCAAGATATCTGGCTGCTGCGCTTAACTGTGAAAGCCGCAGCGGACAACCATGCGGAAAATGCAGAAGCTGTTTAATGGCTTTGCATTTTAACCACCCTGATATTATTTATGTCAAACCCACTTCAAAATCAGGTCTTTACCGAGTTAAAGAAGATATACGTCCAATCACCTCTGACGCATATATCTCCCCAAATGAATCGGGTAAAAAAGTATATATTATCGAGAATGCTGAAAAGCTAAACGAGGAGTGCCAAAACGCACTATTAAAGATCTTTGAAGAACCTCCCGGAGAAACAGTTTTTATTCTGACTGCCGAAAACAAACAGAGCGTTTTGGAAACGGTTCTTTCAAGAGTATTCAGCATTGAAATGAGTACTGTGAGCCAAGGAGAAGCTAACCGTTATCTTTTGCAAAACGGTTTCAGCGATCAGGACGCTGCTAAGGCTCAGTCCGCTTTTCCTGGTAATATCGGCAGACAAATCGAATATTTAAAAGGCGGAGATGTTTATGACAGCGTTGTTGTTGCCAGAAGCATTATAGACGCCGTTTGCCGAAAAAATGAATATGAGCTTTTAAAATCATTTTCCGAGCTTGATTCAAGAACCGGGGCCGAAGACGTTTTAAGTATTATATTGCAAATACTTGGCTCTGCGCTGGAACTTTCAGCAGGAGCTGAGGTCCTAATGTGTTCATACAACGACGGTGCAAAAAATCTGGCTGAAAAGCTTACCTGCAACATAATCGTCAGAATTTTTGATATGCTCACTCTTGCGAAGACGAAAATTCATGGATACGCAAATCTGGCCGTCACAGTCGCTGCTTTGACAGCTGAGATTGCTGACACTGCATTTTAGTTTTTCAATAAGGACAACGTCCCGTCATTCAATAAACGACCGAGCATTAGCCTCTTAGGGTTTCAGTGTCGGAACAATCCCCCACTGAAAGGCTGAATTGTCCGACGCCTTAGAGGCAGGGGGACATAGTCGTTGTTATATATTTATCATAGAAAGGTTTTTATTATGACTGAAATAATTGGTGTAAAATTTAAAAGTGTCGGAAAAGTCTATTACTTTTCTCCAAACGGACTTGAACTTGCTCTCGGCGATAAAGTTATTGTCGAAACCGCAAGAGGAATCGAGTGCGGAGAGGTTTCTTTGGCGCTTAAGGAAATTTCCGATGATGAAATAAACTCTCCTCTCAAAAGCGTTATCAGAAAGGCTACTGAGGAGGATTTGAAAACGATAAGGCAAAATGAAGAGAAAGAAAAAGATGCCTTTAAGATTTGCGAGGAAAAAATAGCAAAGCACGAGCTTAAGATGAATCTCATAGATGTTGAATGTACATTTGACAACAACAAACTTCTGTTTTATTTTACTGCAGACAACCGTGTTGACTTCAGAGAGCTTGTAAAGGACCTTGCGTCTATTTTCCACGCGAGAATCGAACTCAGACAAATAGGCATAAGGGACGAAACCAAAATGTTGGGAGGACTCGGTCCGTGCGGCAGAGCGTGCTGCTGCAATCAATTTCTCAAGGATTTCGAGCGCGTGTCGATAAAAATGGCGAAAACTCAGGGGCTTTCGCTCAATCCCGCAAAAATCAGCGGTCTTTGCGGCAGGCTCATGTGCTGTCTCAAATACGAAAACAATCATTATACGGAAACAGCAAGACTTATGCCCAAGGTGGGCAGCGAGGTGGTTACGCCCGACGGACGCGCCCGCGTTGAAAGCGTGAATCTGCTTAAAAAGAGCGTGCTTGTGAAAATCGTGAACGGCGACGCGGTGGAGTTCAAAACTTTCGACGTCGCCGACGTAAAGGCAAAAAAGACCATAGCCGAGGACGTGGACGACACGGTTGCCGACGAAGAAATTAAATCGATTTTGGATTGATTTTTGTTGACATTTGAAATGCTCGGCATTATAATATCCGTACAAAGTATTTTTACAAGGAGATACGTATTATGGCTTACAAAATCGGTTCTGAGTGCATTTCTTGCGGTAGCTGTCAGGCTACCTGCCCCGTCGGCGCAATCAGTCAGGGTGCGGATAAATTCGAGATAAATCCCGAAGTTTGCATCAGCTGCGGAGCGTGCGCCGCACAGTGCCCCGTGAGCGCAATCAGCGAGGAATAACACGGTTTTAAAGTTCGCCTTGTGGCGGACTTTTTTATTGCCTCAAAACAGTCGACGCGCTGTTGACCTGTCCTGCAAAAAAATGTTATAATCGATTTATGAACGATTTGAAGCCGGACGAAAGAATAGAGGATTTGCAGTACGGAGGCTGTCTCTTATAATAATACAGAGCGCGTCGGAGTACCGTTTTACGACCGACGCCGTTCTGCTAGCAAACTTCGTCAAAGGCGCCAAGGGCAAAACGGTGGTGGAGCTTGGCGCGGGCTGCGGAGTCATTTCGGTGCTGATTTCAAAAAAGCAGCGTCCCGCAAGACTTGTCGCCGTGGAAATACAGCCTGTCATGTACGACCTTTTGGAACGCAACGTAAAGCTCAACGGACTTGACATAGAGACCGTTTGCGCGGATATGCGCGACGCCGAAAATTTTGTAAACGGCGCGGACATTGTCGTATGCAATCCTCCGTACCGCGCATTGAACAGCGGCGAGGGACAAATCAAGGAAAGTATAAAAAACTGTCGGCACGAAACACTGATAGACCTTTTCGGAGCGGCGGGGGCTGCGTCGTCCGTTCTGAGGTTTAACGGAAGCTTTTTTCTCGTGCATCAGGCGGAGCGCTTTGCGGACGTGGCTTGCGCCCTGCGTGCCAACGGAATGGAGCTAAAAGAGGCGTGCCTGATTAAGTCATTTTCGGGACAAGTCCCCAAGCTCGCTCTGTTTAAAGCCGTCAAAGGGGGCAAGGTGGGGTTAAAATGGCTTCCCGACCTTGTGGTGTTTGACGAGAACGGCGGCTACACGCCCACCGTCAGACGCTTGTACGCAATGGACGAACAGTAAGGAGGAAATTTTTTTGGTTTATTTCGTAGCGACGCCTATCGGAAATCTCGGGGAAATAACGTCCCGAGCGACGGAGGTTTTGAAGTCTGCGGACGTGATTTATTGCGAGGACACGCGCCGCAGCGCCCTTTTGTTGAAGCATATAGGCTCGTCGGCTCCGACAAGGAGCTACCACAAATTCAACGAGGAGCAGCGCTTAAAAGAAATTTTGCAAGCGGCGCGCGAAGGAAAGAACATTGCGATTGTTTCCGACGCGGGTATGCCGTGCGTTTCCGACCCGGGACGCGTTTTGGTAAACGCTCTGATAAAAGACGGCTTGGAGTATACCGTCGTCAGCGGAGCAAGCGCGTTTCTCAACGCTTTTGTTTTGAGCGGCTTTGCCGCGCCTTTTACCTTTGTCGGTTTTCTGCCCGAAAAAAAAGTTGACAGAGAAAGACTTATGCAAAGAGTCGCGTCCTTGTCCGCAATGATTTTTTACGCGGCGCCTCACGACGTCAACGAAAATCTCGGTTATCTGTACGAAAGGTTGGGAGACAGGAGAGTTGCGGTAATAAAAGAAATAAGCAAAATTCACGAAAAAGTGACTTTTTTCAATCTGTCCGAAGCGCGCGTCGAGGAGCCTCGCGGCGAATACGTGTTGGTGACGGACGGCGCAAATGAGGAAAACGCGCTCAACGGTTTAAGCGTGGAGGAGCTGTCTCTTATACAC
>USCU01000016.1 GCA_900553335.1 uncultured Ruminococcus sp.
TAAAAAGGCTGAAATTCTCTTCGCAGACCTCCGTTACTTCGCCCTCAAGAGAATTTCCGCTTGAGTTTAAAAGTCTGATAAGAACAATATCTCCCGGAAGCGCCCCAAGCAAATTCCGTCCGCTTATAAAAACATCTTCACCCGTATCCTCGAGCCTTGCAAAACCGAAGGTTTTATTAAGCCTTACAACCTTTGCCTTTTTCAAGTTCTTTTTTGATAAAAGCTTTATTCCGTCCTTTCCCTCCGTTATCATATTTTTCTTTTTAAGTCCTTCAAGACATTTTGTAAATTCTGCAAAGTCAAATCTTTTACTGCGCATCTCCTTTAAAAGAGATTTGTACTTAACAGGATTAGCAGAGTGTTTTTTCAAATAATCTAAAATCTTTTTTGAGTAATCTATCTTTTTTGTATTTTTCATTTTTATTTTTTTCTTTTTCATTTCATCTTCCTTTCAAAAGTTATTCTTCCCAAAAAGCCGTAAAAAAAGCCCCGTGTTTTCACAGGGGCTTAAAGTTCTTAGAATCTGTAACTTATAAAGTTTACAACCAGCGTAACTACGAAAAGTATAATCGCCGCAACTTTAGTTATTCGTGAAAGCTTTGCATCTCTGGTTCTGCTCTTATTAGTCGCATAGAAAGAATCGTTTGAACCGCCTCCGATTGCCGAATTAAGTCCTTGTTCCTTTCCTTCCTGAACCAAAACGATCAAAATAATAGCAATGCAGCTTATTAACAGTAAAATCCCACTGATGATTTCAAGCGTTGTCATATTTAAAAACCTCCGATATTTTTATATAATATTCACTTTTTGTAAAGGCTAAAAATTAGTATAACACATTCTTTTGTAAAATTCAAGTGTTTTTTTAATTTATTCCAAATTTTCTCCAAAAAGCTGAGCTAAAAACACGCTTCGCTCCTGCTCGTTCATCGCCAGAACCTGTTCTTTTGTATAACCCATCTTTTCAAGTTCCTTGTCAGTCACTCCCAG
This sequence comes from uncultured Ruminococcus sp., assembly GCA_900553335.1. Taxonomy (GTDB): domain Bacteria; phylum Bacillota; class Clostridia; order Oscillospirales; family Ruminococcaceae; genus UMGS1601. The sequence goes on from USCU01000016.1 coordinate 988, forward strand.
AGAATCAAAAAGCGCAAGTATATATTCATCAGATGAAGGCGTATTGTTTTTATTCTGCGAAAGCTCTGTTTCTGTTATTTCTGTATAGTCATCAGGAAGCACAAAAACCGATTCGTCAGCCTCGTTTTTAAATTCTGAAACCGTAAAGTCGGACTGAATAACCGTTTCCAAAATATTTGAATCATACCTTATAATCTTAAGCGTAGTGTTGTCAAAGAAATACGAAACGGTCTGCTCCTCGCCGACATTGTTTTTTATCTCATAACGTTCTCTTATATAATTTTCACCGTTATATTCAACCTCATATGTGTCAAGCGATTTCAGCGTTTTCAGACTCGGAAGATATGTGTTTATACCCGCCCTTATGCTATCACTCGTTTTCGACTCGCATTTTGCATAGGTTTTATCGGTCACGTTTAAAACATATGCAACAGAATCGGTAATTAAATACTCAGAGCTTGCAGCTACGGTTGTTACATTATAGTAATACTTGTCACCTTCAAAAGAAGAAATTTTTACAGGGTTTTCCGATATAAGTCCCATAGAATGAGTTTCTAGAGTTCCTGTAAGAGTAAACGTTCCGCCGTTTATTATATCCATATATCTGTTTATTCTGCTCTTCTCGCCGCTAAGCTCTTTTATTTCCGTAACACCCGACTGAAGTATTCCGCTTCCGACTTCTTCAGTCGCCTGAACAGTAGATTCGGATACTTTTTCTTCTTTTGAAATAGTAGCCTTATTTTCATTACCGCAGGCGCAAAAAGCTGTAAGCGCTACTGAAACCGACAAAACTAAAGCACAAATTTTTTTAATCAAATTAAACCCCTCCGTATATTACACACAATAAGTGTTAATTCTTCAGCGACTGCATAGGCGCCGGTATCTGTCCTCCTCGGTTTATAAACTTTGAAGCTGATTCATTCTTTAAAGGCATAACAGGTCCGCAGCCAAAGAGTCCGCCCCAGTCAAGCTCCTCGCCGACCTTTTTACCGATTGCAGGAATAATTCTTACAGCAGTTGTCTTTGAATTCACCATGCCTATAGCCGCTTCATCCGCAATTATCGCAGCAAGCGTATCCTCAGCAGTATCTCCCGGAACTACTATCATATCAAGTCCTACTGAACAAACCGCCGTCATAGCTTCGAGTTTTTCTATGCAAAGTGTTCCCGCTTTAGCCGCTTCTATCATTCCTGCATCCTCAGATACAGGGATAAACGCACCGGAAAGTCCGCCGATTCTCGAACAAGCCATAACGCCGCCTTTTTTAACTGCATCGTTCAGCATTGCAAGCGTTGCGGTAGTTCCGTGAGTTCCGCATCTCTCAAGCCCTATTTCCTCTAGGATATGTGCCACACTGTCGCCGACCGCAGGCGTAGGAGCCAGCGATAAATCCACTATTCCAAAAGGCACTCCCAACCGCTCCGATGCAGTAACACCGACAAGCTGTCCGATTCTTGTAATCTTATAAGAAGTTTTCTTTATTATGTCAGCTATCTCGGAAATATTGGCATCAGGGTGCTTGGAAAGCGCACTTCTTACAACTCCCGGTCCCGATACGCCGACGTTTATCATGCAGTCAGGCTCTCCGACTCCGTGAAAAGCACCTGCCATAAACGGGTTATCTTCAACTGCATTGCAAAATACAACTAGCTTTGCCGCTCCGAAACAAGCCTTGTCAACTGTTTTTTCAGCGCACTCTTTGATTATCTTTCCCATTATTTTACAAGCATCTAGATTTATTCCGGTCTTTGTAGAACCGATGTTTACAGACGAACAAACTCTCTCTGTAACGCTAAGAGCTTCCGGAATAGAGTTAATAAGCTCTATATCTCCGGCTGAAAAGCCCTTTTGAACTAATGCCGAATATCCGCCGATAAGATTTACTCCTACCGCCTTTGCTGCTTCGTCCATAGCTTTAGCAAAAGGAACAGGCGAGCATTTACAAGCAGCAGAAATTATAGCTATCGGAGTTACGGAAATTCTTTTATTTATAATTGGAATACCGAATTCCTTTTCAATCTCTTCTCCGACCTTAACTAAGTTCTTTGCCTTGTCGGTTATCTTATCATAAACCTTTTTGCAGGCAACATCAATATCGCTGTCAATACAATCGAGAAGAGATATTCCCATTGTTATAGTTCTGATATCAAGACATTCATCCTGAATCATTCTGATAGTTTCTAATATGTCATAGGCATTGAGCATTAAAATTTTCCTCCCGATTATTAGATGTGGTGCATACAGTTAAAAACGCTCTCGTGCATAGCGTGTATTTTAAGTCCCATTTCATCGCCGGCTGCTGTCATTTTGTCGCTTAACACTCCGAATTCCGTATTAAGCTTTGAAATGTCAACAAGCATTATCATTGCAAACATATCCTGCAAAACAGACTGTGTAACCTCTATTACATTCGCATTGTATTCAGAACAAATTGCGGACACCTTAGCAAGAATTCCGACAGCGTCCTTTCCTATTACAGTAACAATCGCTCTCATATTTACTACCTCCATACTTAAATTTATTCTTAGCTACAGTATAACATAAAAATCCAGTTTTGCAAACCGTTTTAAAAGATTTTTTCTTTTATACTTTAAATTTGATGAATTTTATGGTATACTCAATACAAAAAATAATGAAAAGGTGAATAAAAAATGAAATTCAACGGACTTATCGACTGTCATACTCATACGTCCTTCTCTCCCGATTCCGAAGAGCCTGCAATCAATATGATTGAAAAGGCTATCTCGCTTGGACTTTCGGCATACGCGATAACAGACCACTGCGAATGCAACCGCTGGTATTCTATGGAGCATTACGGCGCAAAGGAAAACGGATATGACACATGGGATTTTAATAAAGATTACGAAAGAAGCGTCAGCTTTGTGACAAATATGAAAGAAGAATACAAAGGTAAGCTAAATCTTATCTGCGGAATAGAGCTTGGTCAGGCAACCCACGACTATTACATTGCCGACAAGATTGCAGAAGACTCACGTCTTGATTTTATAATCGGCTCAATGCATCAGCTTCCTAACAATGATGACTTTGCATTTATCAAATACGAAAACTATGATTATCAAGGTATAATGAATCTTATCGAGGACTATTACAAGGAGCTTTATAAGCTTTGCTGTTGGGGAAAATTCGATGTTCTCGGTCATGTTACCTACACTCTAAGATATATAGAAGGAAACGCAGGCATAAAAGTAGATATGTCTAAATTTGAGGATTTGATTCGGGAATGCTTCAAAAAGCTGATTGAATCAGGAAAAGGAATAGAAATAAATACCTCAGGACTTCGTCAAAAATACGGCAAACCGTTTCCCCACAAAGAAATTCTTGAAATTTACAAGGAACTCGGCGGAGAGATACTTTCTCTCGGATCAGACGCTCATTGCAGGGAAGATCTCGGAAAGGGAATCGCTGAATGTGCAGAACTTGCAAAACAAACGGGATTTAAATATATAACCTATTTCAAAAATCGAAAGCCTGAGTTTTTACCGCTTTAAAGTAAAGGAAAAATACTATGGATACGCAATTTATCAACAGATTTAAAATTAATGACAGCTTCTTTGGAAGATATGAGCGCCTTATAAAAAATACAGTGATTCCATATCAGGAAAAAGCAATCAAAGATCAGATAAAAGGCGCTGAAAAAAGCCACGCTCTGGAAAACTTCAAAATGGCCGCTGAAATTATAAAAACAGGAAAATGCAGCGGTGATTTTTACGGAATGGTTTTTCAGGACAGTGATGTTGCTAAATGGCTTGAAGGAGCAGCATATTCTCTTGTATTATTCCCCGATGAAGATCTTCTTAAAAGATGTGATGAGGTCATAAATATTATCGGAGAAGCTCAGCACAAGGACGGATACTTAAACACTTATTTCACAGTAAAAAAGCCTGACAAACGCTATACTAATCTTCAGGAGGCTCACGAGCTTTACTGTGCCGGACATATGATAGAAGCCGCCGTCGCATACTATGAATGCACAGGCAAAGACAAGCTTTTGAAAATCATGTGTCTTATGGCAGATAATATTTACGAGCATTTCATAACTAATAAAGCTGCGGGATACCCCGGGCACCCTGAAATAGAACTTGCTCTTTTAAGACTTTATCGCACTACCGGAAACGAAAAGTATAAGGAACTGTCGCTTCATTTTATAAACGTCCGAGGAGTTGACAGTAAGTTTTATGAAAAAGAAAGCCGCTTGAGAGGCTGGACAGTATGGGGAAACAACCCATTAGATACCGAATACTGCCAATGCTTTGCGCCTGTAAGAGAACAGCGTGACGCCGTAGGTCATGCGGTCAGGGCAGTTTATCTTTACACCGCTATGGCGGACGCCGCTAAGATAACTGGCGATGAAAGGCTTAAAGACGCCTGCAAAAAACTATGGAACAGCATAACGCAAAAGCGTATGTATCTTACCGGAGCTATAGGCTCAGGCTATGAGGGAGAGGCATTTACTAAGGATTATCATCTTCCAAACGATACAGCCTACGCCGAAACCTGTGCATCAATAGGACTTATTTTCTTTGCGAGAAAGATGCTTGCTCTTGAAAAGAAAAGTGAATATGCCGACATTTTAGAAAGAGCGCTTTACAATACTGTTCTTGCGGGAATGGAGCTTGACGGAACTAAATTTTTCTATGTAAATCCTCTCGAATGTATGATAGGCGTTTCAGGTGAATCAAGAACTCACTTTCATACTCTTGCACACAGGCCGAAATGGTTTTCATGTGCATGCTGCCCTCCAAATGTTGCAAGACTTTTGCCGTCTATTGCCGAATACGCCTTTACACTTGACGAAAAAACGCTCTTTATCAACTTGTTTATAGGCGGAGTTCTTGATTTAAGCGACATTCTTGGAGTTAAAGTTGTTTCAAAAACCGAATATCCTTACGATGGTAAAATAAGCTATAGCTTTTTGGGGAAAGGCAGCTTTACGCTTGCAATAAGACTGCCGTCATGGAGTGAAGAAACAGTAATTCTTAAAAACAACCAACCTGCTGCTTTTGAGGAAAGTGACGGATACGCTTATTTAGAGCTTTGCGAAAAAGACGAAGTAACAGTTCTGTTTGATATGTCGCCCAAACAAATTTATGCGTCAAGAAACGTATTTGACTTAAACGGAAAAACCGCTTTCTCAAGAGGTCCTCTGATTTACTGTGCAGAAGGCATCGACAACGAATTTGATCTAAGAAGCATATATGTTTCAAAGCCTGCTAATCCCGTAGTTTCAAAATTTGATCCAAATCTTCTTTACGGGATCTGCGAGATGACGATTGACGGAGAAAAACTGACGACAGAAAACAAACTGTATTTCTACGGTCAGCAAAAATCTAAGACTGTAAAGATTAAGCTTATTCCCTACTATGCGTGGGCAAACAGAGATAAATGCGATATGAGAGTATGGCTTCCTGAGGCATAACAAAAGGTCTGCTGTAAAAAAACAGCAGACCTGATTTTTTCAATAGGAGACACAACATCGTTATTCCATGTTTTTAGTGAAGGGGACTTATCTCCACACACTGAAAAAATTAAGATATCTCACGCCGTCTATGTCGAAGAGTGACATCTTAATTTAGATATATTTTATTATCTTAGAGCGAGAAAAAGACCTATTACAAGCGGAAGCGTTACAACTGACATAATTGTTGTAATTCCAAACATCTGTGCAGAATAGTTTGCGTCTTTATCAAACCTTATTGCAAACATCGTTGCAATCGTTGCACTCGGACATGAAACACACATAAGTGCTGTCATGGCGGCAGTATTATTAATGTCCGGCAAAAGCGCAAACAAAAAGCAAAGAAGCATCGGCACTATTATAAGCTTTATCGCACATACAAGGTATATTCGTTTGTTAAAAAAAGCTTTTAAGATGTTATTCTGAGCAATAGTTGCTCCTGCAACTATCATGGCAAGAGGCGTAACGGTGGAGGCTATGTAATCGCACGGTTTATAAACGAGCTCGGGAATCTCGATTCTAAACAAAAACAGCAAAAAGCCCAAAACTGTTGCGACGATAGTTGGGTTTGTAATTATCTTTTTAACGCTTATATGTGACTTGTCATTTGTCACAGAATATACTCCATGCGTCCAAACTATTAAATTAAATGCAGTATTTACAGCAGTTACATAAAACACTCCCTCCGTACCAAACAAAGCAAGTGCCAAAGGAATACCCATAAAACCGCAATTTGAATACATCGCATTAAGCCGCTCCGTCACATAACTACGGCTGTGCCTTTCCCTTATCAAAAGATATGCAAAAGCTCCGAAAATCAAAAATCCAACAGCTGACAGAACAAACGCTATGCCAAGTCCTTTTAAAAGACTGCAGCGTCAGATGTGTATAAGAGACAGGTCCTTTTAAAAGATGATAGGAAAAATCCTGCTGATATGAAACCACTATCAAAACGGGATTCACCACATATAAAACGAGGTTTGAAAGAGATGAGCTGCCCTCTTTTGTTATAAGCTTAAGTTTATAACAAATAGCACCCACTCCTACAAGTATAAGCATAATTACAACCTGCTTAAAAAGCAGCCATACCAGATCCATTTTATTATCTCACGTCCTAAAATATCAAAGGCGGCTGCTCGCCGCCTCAGTGATTATTTTGAAGCGTTTAAACGCTTTCCCTTTCCTATACTGATAAGCTTAACTATAGTAGGACTCAAAACTATGTTTATTGCCATTTCGATAAGGAAATTCACTCCAACTAATGCGATTATCATGTACTTTCCTGCACTTTCATACCCTGATGCAGCCGCCCATGCGTTAATAGTGTCAAAAAAGAACACTCTGCATCCAAGAAGGAAAATACCTGTATTCACTACAGGACATACGATTGCCGCAACTGCAACTGCCAAAATAAGATTTACTTTTTCAAGTAAAAGATAAACAAGTCCTGCTGCAAGTCCGGCAAGCGCTCCCTTTAAAAGAACTGTAATAACAGTTCCGGGAATACTTAATGCAAAAAATGTCGAAGCATCAGTTATAAGTACCACAACGCCGAATACAAAGCCAAGCCACGCTCCTGCCTTGTAACCGTACATTGCCGCTCCGACTACTATCGGCACAAGCACCAGCGAAATGTTGAAAATTCCCGTAGGTCTTATAACTACAGCGAGTACCTGCAAAACTACTACGATTGCAGTAAACAGACCGATTCCTACTACCTTTTTTGTTGTGTTTGACATAAAAATTACTCCTTACTGCCGTTCGGGCATCTCCCGATACAGCGCAAATTTTGAGCAGCTTCTGTGTTACTGTTTATTTTTGAAATAAATCGCCAGCGACCCTTCGGTAACAAGATCATCGTCAATTATAACTTCTTTCTCACAATGCTTAACAACGCATGGTGCGAGTCCTCCTGTCGCAACAACTGTCGCATCTTCACCCAGCACCGATTTGTACCGCTTAATCATTCCGTCAATCATAGAAGCATTTCCAAGTATGATTCCCGATTTCATACAATCAACCGTGTTTGCACCTATTATAATGTCGCTTTTCAGCTCGGTGTTGATGTGCGGAAGCTGTGCTGTACGGCTTGAAAGCGCATCGAGAGAAATTTTAATGCCGGGCATGATTGCTCCGCCTATAAACGCTCCCGATCTGTCTATCGCCGTAATCGTTGTTGCCGTTCCGAGATCAAAAATAATCATAGGCGGCTTATACTTTTCAAGCGCACCGACAGCGGCACATATTAAATCCGCTCCGGCAATTGTCGTGTCGTCTATTTTAATGTTAAGCCCCGTCTTGATTCCGGGTCCGACAACAAGCGGATTTATCCCCGTAAGTCTTCTTATCGCCTGTTTACAAGCGGTGAGAAGCGGTGGAACAACGCTCGAAATAATAGCTCCGTCGATTTTTTTCAAATCAAATTCGTTTATCTCTGCAGCAGACTTGAAAAGCATTGCACACTGATCCTCAGTCATTCTTGAATCGGTTGCAAATCTTGAAGAAAATTCAAGACTCTTTTCCTTCGTATATGCTGATAAAACAATATTTGTATTGCCTATATCGACTGTAAGCACCATAAATAAGCCCTCCTGTAACATTTTACTGCAAAAGCATTATACTACTATTTTTTGAAAAATTCAAGTGCCGTGGAAAAATTAGGATATATGTACAGAAAAACTCCCTTAAAACAGCAGAACTTCATCGTTTTGTTATTATATTTCGAGTTGCTGTAACAAATTTGTCACAATTCGTAACAGCTTTGTTGTTGAAAACAATCGGCAAACGTCTTATAATTTAATTACAGTAATTCTTAAAGAGTTCTTTAAGAATTCTCGTGAATATGAATTGAATGCCCGAGGTATTCAGCTCATTTCATCCTCTCCAAAATTTTTACACTGATTTACTTTCTGAGCAGCCGTTTTGGATGCTCTTTTTTTTCGCAAATTTTCAATAATGGGCAACGCGCTATCATTCAACAAACGACCATACATAGTCGTTGTTATAACGAGGTATCAAAAATGTATATACGACACGCAACTATTGACGATTTAAAACAAATATCCTCTGTTGAAGCAGAATGCTTCAGCAATGATGAAGCGGCAAGTGAAAGCAGCATTTTAAATAGACTTACCGTATTTCCGAACCACTTTTGGCTTATGTTTGACGGCGGTATTTTAGTTGGTTTTGTAAACGGAATGGTTACCGACATAAAAGATCTAGAAGATGATATGTATGAAGACGCATCCCTTCACGACGAAAACGGAAAATGGCAAATGATTTTCAGTGTTTGCACTTCTTTAACGTATCGGAACAAAGGCTACGCCGGAAAAATCCTAAACACAGTTATTTCTGATGCAAAAGCACAGGGACGAGATGGACTCGTACTTACCTGCAAAAATAAGCTTATCGGATTTTATAAAAAGTTTGGATTTACAGACGAAGGAATATCAAATTCATCTCACGGCGGAGCAGTATGGCATCAAATGAGGCTGAAGTTTTAAATTTCACAATGCAAAATCCAAAGGCAAAATTCTCTTTTACTTGACAAACACTTTTAATATGCTATAATAACCTTAAGGAAAACAGCTTATCACTGTTTTATCGTGCATTCGCACGATTCGGCTGTCGCCGACCTTAAGAACATTGTATCATTAATTTGCGGCTGCCGCCGCTCTGTCGGCTTAGCCGACAATTGCGATAAATCGCAATTAAATTATGCTATAATATAAATGAAAAAGGGAGTCTGCGATAAGCGGTTTCTCCCAAGTTGATTGTTAAAGAAATAACCGCCAACTAGGAAAAGAGTTTAGGCGGTTGTTTCTTTATTTTTATAAAAACAAAGACTCTATTTTTTGTTACTGAAAATTATGTAACTTAGAGAGATACCGCTGATAATTATACTAGCAAATAAATACATATCCGAGTATGTAACCATAGTTATCACCTCCTCGTGCGAGGAGAAACCGCCTACCGTTAAGCAAACAACCCTTGCGCCTATCATTGCACAAGGGTTGTTTTTTATCAAATTATATCGAATATTCTAATTGCGAATTAGATTTATTACTTTGCAAACGGATTTTCTGTTGGATATGGCAAGTTCTTTGGCTGATTGTAACCGATCTCAGCAATTCCAAGATACTTAAACACCTCAAAGATAGCCTTTCCAAAATGACCGAAAGCTACTGCACCGTGATGCGGGAAGTTGCCCTCGATAAGAACATGGCGGTAGAATCTTCCCATTTCAGGAATAGCAAAGATACCGATCGCACCGAATGAACGTGTAGCAACAGGCAAAACCTCTCCCTCGGCAATGTAAGCACGAAGCTTGCAGTCTGAAGTTGACTGAAGTCTGAAGAATGTAATATCACCAGGAAGAATATCGCCCTCAAGCGTTCCCTGAGTAACCTCTTCAGGCAAGCTTCTTGCCATAATCATCTGGTATTTCATAGAGCAGCTTGTAAGCTTCTTAGAGCTTGTGTTTCCGCAATGGAAGCCCATGAATACATCTTTGAGGGTGTAATCATGCTTGCCCTTGATGTCCTCCTCGTAAAGGTCACAAGGAACTGTGTTGTTGATGTCAAGAAGCGTAACGATATCATCGCTTACGCAGGTTCCGATAAATTCGGAAAGAGCGCCGTAAATATCTACCTCGCATGAAACAGGAATTCCACGGGATGTAAGACGGCTGTTTACATAACAAGGAACGAAACCAAACTGAGTCTGGAATGCAGGCCAGCACTTTCCGGCAATCGCAACATACTCACGGTAACCCTTATGAGCCTCTATCCAGTCGAGAAGTGTAAGCTCATACTGTGCAAGCTTCGGCAGAATTTCAGGCTTCATATTGCCCTTTCCAAGCTCCTCCTCCATATCCTTTACAACATCAGGAATTCTCGGGTCGCCGTCATGAAGCTTATACGCTGTCTCTTATACACATCTCCGAGCCCACGAG
>USCU01000017.1 GCA_900553335.1 uncultured Ruminococcus sp.
ACGAGATTGCCTCTTGTCTCGTGGGCTCGGAGATGTGTATAAGAGACAGGTACTATGAATACATTAAAAGAACTCAAATCATTTATAATTCTTTGGCTTACTCAGTCGTTTTCTGCACTCGGAAGCGCAATGACAAACTTTGCGCTGGTAATCTGGCTGTATAACGACAGCGGCTCGGCGCTGACTACGGCAATGCTGACAGTATGCTCATATGCGCCGTATGTTCTTATGAGCATTTTTGCGGGAGCGGTAAGCGATAAGTGGAACAAGAAAACTATTATGCTCGTTTGTGACAGCTTAGCGGCGCTCTGTACGGTTTTAGTGCTTATTCTGTTTAAAACGGGCAGCTTAGAGGTATGGCATCTATATGTTCTCAATGCTTTGAACGGACTCATGAATACAATTCAACAGCCTGCTTCGGACGTTGCGGCAACTATGCTTACACCTGAGAAACATTATCAGAAAACAAGCGGAATGCGGTCGTTTTCAAACTCGCTTGTGTCAATTTTAACGCCTGTTTTTGCGGCGGCAATCGTCGCATTTGCAGGGGTGGAGGCAGTAATAGCAGTTGATCTTTTTACATTTTTGGCGGCATTTCTCACTCTGCTGTTTTTCATCAGAATTCCGGAACCCGAAAGAAAATCAGAAACAGCCGAAAGCGTATTGCAGTCGGCAAAAAGCGGACTTGTTTACCTCAAAACAAACAAGGGGATTTTGTGGATGATATTGTTTCATGCAGCGATAAATTTCATTGCGTCAATTTATGACGCTGCCTTTCCTGCCATGATATTATCTAAAAGCAATCAAACTGTTCTTGGCGTTGTGAATGCTTCTGTGGGAATTGCAACACTTGCCGGAAGCGTAATTGCGACAGTCGCTCCTGCACCTAAAAGCAGGGTAAGGGTTGTATGTAATTGTCTGCTGATCTCAATGAGTACGGAAAATTTTCTGCTTGCGTTCGGAAGAACGCCTGTAATTTGGTGTATCGGCGCTGTTCTCGGATGGCTTTCGATTCCGCTTATGAATGCAAATATGGACGTTATTTTCCGAACGAGAATTCCAACGGATATGCAGGGGCGTGTTTATTCGGCGAGAAATACTTTGCAGTTTTTCACTATACCCTTGGGATATTTTCTCGGCGGATTGCTTGTAGATAAGGTGTTTGAGCCGTTTATGGCTCGGAATACAAGAGGCTTTCTGACAAATCTGTTCGGAGAGGAAAAAGGCTCAGGCGCGGCAATGCTGTTCTTTGTAATAGGAATCGCAGGGGTAATGGTATGTCTTATTTTCCGCAGAGTAAAGGCTATCAAAGAGATTGATATGTGATAAATTAGAAATATAATAGCGTAAAAACAAAAGAGCTAAGCTCACAAGTTATGCGTGAGGTTAGCTCTTTTTTCGTAATGCGTTTATCATTTTTTGTATAAGTTCGATATTCTCTTGCGATAGGTCGCTGACATCAAGGTATTGCTGTTTATCCTCAAGTCCCAACAAATAATCTGTTGAAACATGAAAAGCTTTTGCTATTTTGATCAGTATTTCTGGGGAAGGGTTTCGGTCAGACAATTCATAATAACTCACAGTAGTTTTAGTTACCCAAAGCTTATCAGCCAGCTGCTGCTGAGTTAGTCCGGCATCTTGTCTTAATTTCTTTAATTTTTTTCCAAAGTCAACCATATTGATACCTCGATTCAACTTCTAGATTACAACATTATTATATGAAATATGTTTACTAAAAGTACAAAAATAGTTGACTTTTACTTTTTTGTATGTTATAATTTAAAAAAACAATATATCGGAGGAGATTTATATGAAAAAAATAATAGCAGTTCTTTTAGCAGCATTATGTGCGTTTTCGTTTAGTGCTTGTGACAATGAGAACAGCAGTTCGGAAAACAGTACAACAGAAGCTGCTGCAACCACCACAACTGAAGCGCAGGCTGAAGAAACTACAGAGGAAACAACAGAAGGGGCTACTGAAGAAAGTACAAAGGCTCCGTCAGGCGCAGAAGATATTTCAGGAGCTGACGCTTCTAAAACTTCAAAGGAAGATCCTATTGCTCTCGGCGATTGGGCTGCAATTGCAACATATGCAGTAGAGGACGAGGTATATCATAATGTAAACGTAAGGTTGACAAAGGTTACCACAACGTCAGAGGACGAAGATTATGTCAATGAAGCACTTGAGCTTAATAACAAATGCAGCTCTGATTACGGTCAGATAAAGGTTGCCGATCTTAAGCTTCCTTCTGACTGTGAGGTTTGTATACTTGATTACGAGGTAAATATTCCTGCTGATTTTCCTGTCGGAAAATTAGGCACTGTAGCATCTCCAAACTTCAGCTTCTCTATATCCAATATGAAGGGCGGCGGAATTCCTAATGCCGACGGAACTGCAACATATATAGGTCTAACCTCTGTTCGCAGTCTTAAGACTGAAAAGGATTCAAAATATGAGCCGGGAAATACATATTCATGCCGCTGCTATTTTGCAATGGTGAAGGGATACGAGGATTTCGTTATTTCGACTCGTGCTTATCCGGAAGGAACTAAAGACGTTTATGAAGCGGAATCTTACGATGTATATTTTGCAAAAAAATAAATTTTCATACGGTAATCTGTAACACCGCCGCAGGCATTTTGCCTGCGGCAGTTTTTATAGCTGCCGTTTTTGTTTTTACAAACAGCATTTTATCTAATTTTCAGTACGTTCTTTTGTGCAATATTTTTTGTTTTCCGGAGTAGATTTTTACTGTAATATATGGTAAAATAAAAATGTTAAACTAAAACATAAATTTATATCACAAGGAGGATATATTATGGCAAATAAGAAACTTATAGGCGGATATCCTGTAATCGGAATCCGTCCGGTGATCGACGGAAGAAGAGGTCCTATGAAGCTTCGTGAAAGCTTGGAGGATCAGACAATGGCGCTCGCAAATGCTGCTAAAAAGCTTTTTGAAGAGAATTTGTGCTATTCAGACGGCGAGCCGGTAAAAGTTATAATTTCTGACACTACTATCGGAAGAGTTCCTGAGTCTGCTGCCTGTGCGGAAAAATTTAAAAAGGCGGGAGTGGATATTACGCTTACAGTAACTCCTTGCTGGTGCTACGGATCGGAAACAATGGACATGGATCCTATGACAATTAAGGGTGTGTGGGGATTTAACGGAACTGAAAGACCGGGAGCAGTTTATCTTGCATCTGTTTTGGCAACTCACGCACAAAAGGGACTTCCTGCATTTGGAATTTACGGTCATGAAGTTCAGGACGTCGATGACGTTGAAACTATTCCTGACGATGTAAAGGAAAAGCTCCTTCGATTCGGACGTGCTTCAGTTGCAGCCGCTACAATGAGAGGAAAGAGCTATCTTCAGATAGGTTCTATGTGTATGGGTATCGGAGGTTCGATAATTGATCAGGCATTTATGGAAGAATATCTCGGTATGAGAGTTGAGTCTGTAGATGAGGTCGAGATCCTTCGCCGAATGGAAGAGGGGATCTATAACCACGAAGAATATGAGAGAGCGCTTGCATGGACAAAGGAGCATTGTAAAGAGGGACGTGACGACAATCCTGATTTTGTTAAATTTAGCCGAGAGGAAAAAGATAAGCAGTGGGAATTTACAATTAAAATGTACTGTATTATCAAGGATCTCATAAGCGGAAACGATAAGCTTCCTGAAGGCTTTGAAGAAGAAATGGCAGGTCATAATGCAATAGCGGCAGGTTTCCAGGGACAAAGACAGTGGACGGATCACTGGCCGAATTGTGATTATCCTGAAGCGATTTTGAATTCATCATTTGACTTTGAGGGTAAGAAAGAGCCTATCACGTTTGCAACTGAAAACGATGTTTTAAACGGCTTGGGAATGCTGTTTATGAAGCTTTTGACCAACCGTGCACAGATTTTTGCTGACGTCCGCACATATTGGAGTCCTGAAGCTACAAAGAGAGTTACAGGATATGACCTTGAGGGTAAAGCAAAAGAAAACGGCGGTATTATTCACCTTCTCAACTCAGGTGCGGCTTGTCTTGACGCTTGCGGAGAGTGTCGTGATGAGGACGGAAACGCTGTTATGAAGCGGTGGTGGGACGTAACCGATGAGGACATCAAAAAGATGACCGACGCTACCGTTTGGTGTGAGGCAGGTTTTGACAACTTCCGCGGAGGCGGATTCTCCTCTCACTTTACAACAAGAGCAGAAATGCCTGCAACTATGATAAGACTTAACCTTGTTAAGGGCTTAGGACCTGTGCTTCAGATCGCTGAGGGCTGGACAGTTAAGCTCCCTGACGAGGTTTCGGATACTCTTATGGAAAGAACAAACCCAACTTGGCCGTGCACATGGTTTACTCCTCGCACAACCGGAGAGGGTGCGTTTAAGTCGGCTTATGACGTTATGAATAACTGGGGCGCAAATCACGGAGCGATAAGCTACGGACATATCGGCGCTGATCTTATCACGCTATGCTCGATTTTGAGAATCCCTGTTTGTATGCATAACGTACCCGAGGATAAGATTTTCCGTCCTGCTGCATGGAATGCATTCGGCATGGATAAGGAAGGACAGGACTACAGAGCTTGTGCAGCATACGGACCTATGTATAAAAACATCAGATAATTCGGAATTCGTAATTAATTTTGAAAGAAGATAAGATGTTCTTGTAAGGGGAATGTTATGCGTAAAATATTAAAAGTTACGCCGCCGGATAATTATCGGTTGATTGCTGAATTTGAAAACGGAGAGAAGTGTATTGCGGATATTAAGCCGTTAATGAACAAAAAGGTTTTCTCTATGCTTGAAGATGTTTCTTTGTTCAATCGAGCATACATTGAATTCGGTGCGGTTACATGGCGTACTCCGGATGGAAACGAAATTGACATTTGCCCCGATAAACTATACATGGATAGTATTCCGTATATTTAGGAGGTGACAATATGACCAAAAAAGTTTTAGCTATAGACTTCGGGGCGTCCTCAGGGCGTGCCATAGTCGGCATATTTGACGGTGAGCGAGTTGCACTTGAGGAGATACACCGTTTTTCAAACGATCCCGTTATATTGGGCGGCACTATGTATTGGGATGTGCTGAGATTATTCCATGAGATAAAGCAAAGCCTTATAAAAGCAAAGCCGTATGACGTGGAAAGTGTGGCGATAGATACATGGGGTGTTGATTTCGGACTGATCGATAAGGACGGAAGACTTATCGACAACCCTGTGCATTACCGTGACGCACGCACCAACGGAATGCTTGATGAAGCGTTTAAACTTATTCCAAAGGACAATTTTTATAATGCAACGGGCAACCAGTTTATGGAGATAAACACAGCCTTTCAGCTTTTGTCGCTTGTAAAAAACCGTCCTGAGCTTTTGGAGCGTGCGGATAAAATGCTAATGATGCCCGATTTGTTTTCCTACTTTTTAACAGGTGAGAAAAAGGCGGAGCGATCTATCGCATCTACTACACAGCTTTTTGACCAAAATACAAAAGACTGGTCAAGGGAAACGGTTAAGGCGCTTGGGATCAACGAGGAAATTTTGCCCGAGATCACCGAGAGCGGTAGCGTAATAGGAACGCTTTCAAAGGAGCTTTGCGAGGAGCTTGACATAAAGCCTATTAAAGTCATTGCCGTATGCGGACATGATACACAGTCGGCTTTGGTTGCTGCTCCTGCAAACAATAACGACTTTGCCTTTCTTTCAAGCGGAACATGGTCGCTGTTCGGTACTGAACTTGACGAGCCGATTATAAATGAAAAATCGCTTGCGCTAAACGTTACAAACGAGCAGGGATATGCCGGTAAGACCTCGTTTTTGAAGAATATCATAGGTTTGTGGCTTATACAGGAAAGCCGCCGCCAGTGGATTCGAGAGGGCATGGAGTATAGCTTTATGGAGCTTGAAACACTTGCGAAAGAAGCCGAACCTTTTAAGTGCTTTATTGATCCGGACGCTCCTGAGTTTACTCCTGCGGGAAATATTCCGAAAAGAATAAGAGAGTACTGCGAGAAGTCCGGGCAGTATGTTCCTCAGACGGTCGGCGAAATTATGCGGTGCATTTATGAAAGCCTTGCTCTTAAGTACAAGGCGGCAATCAGCGAGCTTGAGGAATGCACGGGCAAGAAGTTTGAAACGCTTTATATGATCGGCGGAGGAACTAAGGATAAATTTTTGTCTGCTCTTACGGCGAACTCCTGCGGTATAACCGTATCAAGCGGTCCTGTTGAAGCGACTGCAATGGGAAATGTTTTGATTCAGCTTATGGCACAGGGAGAGGTTGAGAACTTATCCCGTGCGAGAGAAATTGTAAGAGCAAGCGAAAAGATTTCCTATTTTGAGCCTGAGAACACGGACGAATGGGAAAAGGCTTATGAAAAATACGAGAAAGTAATTCGGAATTAAAATAATTCTTAATTCGCAATGCGCTGAGCAGGCGACCGCTCGCAGTGCGAGAAACAGGGAGTTTGCGAAGGGAAGAAATAAGGAGAATTTCGACAGCGAACAGCGGAGAAAGGCGACTATATTTCTGACCGTATATGCGTAATTAATTAGGAATTCGGAATTAATTTTGAAAGAAGATAATTTAATTGTAGACAAGAATAAATATTTGCATTGCGGATAATAAGGCTCTATTACTGGTTGGAGCTATTAAGTGAAAGCGATATATCTACAACAAAATGTTTGATAGCATTCACACAGATTGCCAAGATCTAATTAAAATTTTGGTATCAATAACAAAAACTCAAAAGTATTAGGGTGCGAAATTCCGAATTTCGCATTCCGAATTGAACGGAAAGGACTGAAAAATAAATGCTTAAAAATATACCTGCGATTTTGTCGCCTGAGCTTTTGAAAACGCTCTGCGAAATGGGGCACTCGGATAGAATCGTTATTGCGGACGGAAATTTCCCTTGCGAAAGCATGGGCAAAAACGCAAAAGTGATCCGATGCGACGGTCACGGCGTGCCGGAGCTTTTGGATGCAATACTTACACTGTTTCCACTCGACACTTATGTTGAAAAGCCTGTAAATCTTATGCAGGTAATGCCTGGTGACAATGCCGAAACTCCTATTTGGGAGGAGTATAAGGAGATAGTTGCAAAGCACGACGAGCGGGGGGCGGACGCAATCGGTGAGATCGAGCGGTTTGCTTTTTACGAGGAAGCAAAGAAAGCATACGCTATTATTGCTACAGGCGAAAAGGCGATTTATGCAAATATAATGCTGCAAAAGGGAGTAGTTTAATAATTCTTAATTCGCAATGCGCTGAGCAGGCGACCGCTCGCAGTGCGAGAAACAGGGAGTTTGCGAAGGGAAGAAATAAGGAGAATTTCGACAGCGAACAGCGGAGAAAGGCGACTATTTTTCTGACCGTATATTCGTAATTAATTCGGAGTTCGGAATTAGGAATTCGGAATTGATTGTTAAATAAATGACAAATTAAGAAAAATATGTCTTTTATCCACTTGTATTTTGGATTAAAATGGTATACAATATACTTAGCGTAAAACGCATAATATGAGTCCGTTTAATCGGAGTCAAATATATTTTATAAGAGAGGTTATTTAATATGGCAGGACTTAACAAAGTTACAGTTGACGATTTAAGTGTCAAGGGTAAGAAGATTTTGGTAAGAGTGGATTTTAACGTTCCTCTTAAAGACGGAAAAATTACAAATGACAACAGAATCACAGCAGCTCTTCCGACAATCAACAAGCTTGTTGCTGAGGGCGGTAAGGTTGTTTTGTGTTCTCATTTAGGTAAGCCGAAGAACGGACCTGAGGATAAGTTTTCTCTTGCCCCGGCAGCTCAAAGACTTGCAGAGCTTGTTGACGCAAAGGTAACGTTTGCTAAAGACGACACAGTTGTAGGTGAAAATGCTAAGAAAGCTGTAGCTGAGATGAACGACGGCGAGATCGTAGTTTTGGAAAACACAAGATTCAGAGGCGCTGAGGAAACTAAGAATGGTGAAGAGTTTGCAAAAGAGCTTGCTGATTTAGTTGATAATGAGGTTTTCGTTATGGACGCTTTCGGTTCAGCTCACAGAGCGCACGCTTCAACAGCCGGCGTTACAAAGTTTGTTAAGGAAACAGCCGTAGGATACCTCATGCAGAAGGAAATCAACTTCCTCGGAAACGCAGTTGAGGATCCTGTAAGACCGTTCGTAGCAATTTTAGGCGGTGCAAAGGTTGCTGATAAGCTTAACGTTATCTCAAACCTTATAGAAAAGTGTGATACTCTCATTATCGGCGGAGGAATGGCATATACATTCTTAAAGGCACAGGGTAAAGAGGTTGGAACTTCTTTGGTTGACGATACAAAGATTGATTACTGTAAAGAAATGATCGAAAAGGCAAAGGAAGCAGGAAAGAAGCTCTTACTTCCTGTAGATACAACTATTGCAGCAGAGTTTCCTGATCCGATTGATGCAGAAATTGATGTATTTGTTTCTGACACTATCCCTGCTGATAAAATGGGACTCGATATCGGAACAAAGACTGCGGAGCTTTATGCAGATGCAGTTAAGAGCGCAAAGACTGTTGTTTGGAACGGACCTATGGGTGTGTTTGAAAACCCAACTCTTGCAAAGGGTACTATAGCTGTTGCAAAGGCACTTGCTGAAACGGACGCTACAACAATTATCGGAGGAGGAGATTCGGCTGCTGCTGTTATTTCTCTCGGATTTGCTGATAAGATGAGCCACATTTCAACAGGCGGCGGAGCATCTCTTGAGTATCTTGAGGGCAAGGTTCTTCCCGGAATTGCAGTAATTGCAGACAAGTAAGAAATCTTTCGGGATTGTCCTAAATTTTGGACAATCCCTTTGCATTGCTGATAAATAAAACATTAAGGAGAAATGACAATGAAAAAAAGTGTAAGAAAGGCAATTATTGCCGGAAATTGGAAAATGAACAAAACACGTCCTGAGGCAAAGGCTCTTTTAGAGGAAATCAAGCCATTGGTAGCTAACGCTGATGTTGAGGTGGTAGCTTGCGTACCATTCACAAACCTTGAAACAGCGATAGCTGCAACTGAAGGTTCAAACATCAAGATCGGCGCTGAGAACGTTCACTTTGAAAAGAGCGGTGCATTTACAGGAGAAATTTCCGCAGATATGCTCGTTGAGCTTGGAGTTGAGTATGTAGTTATCGGACACAGCGAGAGAAGACAGTATTTTGCTGAAACTGATGAAACTGTAAACAAGAGAACTAAGGCAGCTCTTGCAGCAGGACTTAAGCCTATTGTTTGTGTAGGAGAGCTTTTGTGGGAGCGTGAGTGCAACATCACAGAAGAGGTTATCGCTCGTCAGATCAAGCTTGACCTTTATGATGTATCTGCTGAGGACGTTAAAAAGACAGTTATCGCTTACGAGCCTGTTTGGGCTATCGGAACAGGAAAGACTGCTACATCGGATCAGGCAGAGGAGGTTTGTGCGTTTATTCGCCAGACTTTGGCAAAGCTTTATGACGAGGAGACAGCAGAGGCTGTTACAATTCAGTACGGCGGTTCTATGAATGCAGGAAACTGTGCTGAGCTTTTATCAAAAGAGAATGTAGACGGCGGACTTATCGGCGGTGCTTCTCTTAAGGCAGCTGATTTTAACACTATTGTACAGGCAGCTGTAAACGGTTAATATTGATTGAAAGGATTTAACTTATATGAAACCTGTTGTTTTAGTAGTAATGGACGGCGTTGGATATTCTGTTACAGGACTTGGAGATGCAGTATCTGAGGCTAACACACCTACTCTTGATAAGCTTTTGAAAACTTGCCCTAACACATCATTAAAGGCTCACGGCGGAGCAGTTGGACTTCCTACAGACGATGATATGGGAAACTCCGAGGTAGGTCACAACGCACTTGGCTGCGGACAGATCTATTCTCAGGGTGCAAAGCTTGTTAATGAATCTATCGAGAGCGGAAAGATGTTTGAGAGCGATACATGGAATGAAGTAACAGGCAACTGCAAAGAAAAGTCGTCTACACTTCATTTTATCGGACTTCTTTCTGACGGAAACGTTCATTCTAATATTTCCCACCTTGAAAAGATGATCACAAGGGCAAAAGAGGACGGAGTATCAAAAGTAAGATGTCATATTCTTTTAGACGGAAGAGATGTTCCCGCAACATCTGCTTTGCAGTACGTTGACGAACTTGAGAATCATTTGAAGAGTTTAAATGATGATTCATTCGACGCTAAGATCGCTTCCGGCGGCGGAAGAATGAAGATCACAATGGACAGATATCAGGCTGACTGGGCAATGGTTAAAAACGGCTGGGATACCCACGTTTTAGGTAAAGGCAGACAGTTTGAAAACGCAACGATCGCAATTGAAACCGCAAGAAAAGAAAACGATGGTATAATTGATCAGGATCTTCCTGCTTTCGTGATTGCTGAAAACGGAGAGCCTGTCGGAAAGATTCTTGACGGTGACAGCGTTGTTCTCTTCAACTTCAGAGGCGACAGAGCGATCGAGCTTTCAATGGCATTTGATGATGAAAGCTTTGATAAATTTGACAGGGAATTCGTTCCAAGCGTTGTATACGCAGGAATGTTACAGTATGACGGAGATTTGAATCTTCCTAAGAAATATCTTGTTAGTCCTCCTGAGATCACAAATACTCTTTCTGAGGTTTTGGTCAAGGCAGTTGTTAATCAGTATGCTGTTTCCGAAACTCAGAAGTATGGACACGTTACTTATTTCTGGAACGGAAACAGAAGCGAAAAGTTTTCTGAGGAGCTTGAAACATGGACTGAGATCCCGTCAGACAGAGTTTCATTTGACGAGCGTCCGTGGATGAAGTCTGCTGAGGTTACAGACGATCTTATTGATGCAATAAAGTCGGGTAAGTACGGATTTTTAAGATGTAACTATCCTAACGGCGATATGGTAGGTCATACGGGAAATATGGACGCAACTATTGTCGGCGTTGAATCGGTCGACCTCGGTCTTTCAAGACTTTTAAAGGTGGTTGACGAGTGCAATTGTACGCTTTTGGTAACTGCCGATCACGGAAATGCCGATGAAATGATCGAGAAAAATAAGAAAGGTGAGCTTCAGACAAGAACTGCTCACTCACTTAACCGTGTACCGTTTATAATCTATGACAAGGATACAACATACGAGATCAAGGACGGAAATTACGGACTTGCAAATGTAGCTCCGACAGTTCTCAAGATTTTAGGAATTGAAGCTCCTGACTGCTGGGAGGACAGCATGGTTTAATGTTTTAATAATATTATTAAAGGCACGCTCTTTTAGTGTGCCTTTATTTTTTGACTTGCTTAAGCTGAATTTATAATGAAATTAACTTGTTGAATTATAGATTAAAACAATTTGTGAAAAGTATACAATATAAATTGATATAATTATGCAAGTATACGAACT
>USCU01000018.1 GCA_900553335.1 uncultured Ruminococcus sp.
GTTGCTTGCTCAGCGCATTATGAATTACGAATTATTCTTGCTTTCCCTTAATAACTACTCCCGATACTCTGTGACCTGCATTGCAGGCAACAGCAGCTCCTATCTGACAATAATCAGCAGGAGGATATCCAACCGCCTTTTCCATAGCCTTTGCCATTTCATCTCTTAAAGTTTCATCGCTTCCCCATATAATCACATACGGAGTTTTCGGAATCATATCATCCTTTGCAATTTCCAAAATTGTAGGAATTATGCTCTTCTCTCCTCTTACCTTTTTGAGTATCGAGGATACTCCGTGATGAATCTTTAGAATCGGTTTTAATCCTAAAAGCTCCCCTGCAAATGCGGCAGCAGCCGATATTCTTCCTGACTTTTTAGCGTATTTTAAATTGTAGCAGGCAAACAGCACATATGCGCTTTCAACCCAATCTTTTATAAACGCTATGATCTGTTCTGCCGGTACGCCGTTTTTCGCTTTCATTGCTGCCTGAACAACTGCATAACCGTAAACTCCTGTATAGTTATCGCTGTCTATTACATGAATATTCAACCTGCCCGCTTTTTCTTTGTATTTGTTAAAAAAGTTCTTTTTTGCAATTACAGCATTATCGTATGTCGCTGAGCCATGTGAAGAAATTGTAACGGTTATGATATCAGATATTTCCTTGTTCTCAGCCAGTTCCTCAAAAACATCGAACCATTCAAGTGTTGTAACCTGACTTGTTGTCGGAATTCCCTCATACTCGTCCATAACCTTATAAAAATCAAAATTATCTATATCTACTCTTGGAAGATAACTTTTATCTCCGACCGCCACTTTAAACGGTACGACTTTTATTCCAAGCTCTGTTTCCTGCTCCTTCGTTATATCGCAGGCTGCATCGGTAAGAATTACGGTTTTAGCCATATTAAAATTTCCTTTCATCACCAAGTATATTTTGTCAGACTTCCCTCTCTGTTGAGATCCGGAAAATCCCACTGCCTTAAAATCTCATAAACAGCTATCGCTACAGAATTTGAAAGATTCAAACTGCGAAGTTCAGGGCGCATGGGAATTCTTACACAGCTTTCTTTATTGTTATATAAAAGCGTTTCGTCAAGCCCCTTGTCCTCTCTTCCAAAAAGTATAAAAGAGTTATCAGGATAGCTTATGTCGCTGTAGAGATTCTTGCCCTTAGTTGTGAAATAATAGAAGCTTCCGCCGCTGTTTCGCTCGTAAAATTCGTCCAAATTTTCGTACTCATAAACCTCAAGCTTATCCCAGTAATCAAGTCCTGCACGTTTTAATTGCCTATCCGTTATTTCAAATCCGTAAGGCTTTATAAGATGGAGCGCTGCACCAGTTACAGCACAGGTTCTTGAAATATTGCCCGTATTTTGGGGAATTTGCGGCTCTACCAAAACAATATTCAGTCTTTTCATAGCTTAGAGTGAAATTTTAGGAAGATATGACAAAATGTCTTCTTTCATTCTTATACATTCTCTTCTGGCTGCACGGGCATAATCGGTTTCCTCACATTCTTCCTTTTTGTATGCACACATTACCGCACGGGAAGAGTTTACTATTGCGCCGAGTCCGTTTGCATCAAACGCTTTGGAAACCCCCTCAGCTCCTCCACCCTGTGCGCCGTATCCCGGCACCAGGAAAAATGTATTCGGAAGCTTCGCCCTCATCTCAGCAAGCTGTTCCGGATAGGTTGCGCCGACAACTGCACCGACAGACGAATATCCAAGCTTTCCGGGCGCGGTTTCACCCCATTTTTCACACATATTTCCCATAACACCGTAAACTGTTTCATCGCCGATCTTTAAATCCTGAAGCTCGCCGCTAGACTTGTTTGAAGTCTTTACAAGCACAAATATCCCCTTATCGTTCTCACGGCAAAGCTTTAAAAGCGGCTCTACTCCATCAGTACCGAGATATCCGTTCACTGTCATAGCGTCAGCGCCGAAAGGAGTTAATTCCTCATCATCTACCATTACTGTTCCCAAGTGCGCTGCGGCATACGCTTCCATCGTTGCGCCTATATCACTTCGCTTAGCGTCGGTTATTACAAACATTCCTTTTTTCTGAGCATAGCTTATTGTTTTGTAAAGAGTCTTTACTCCCTCATAGCCGTACATTTCATAATACGCAGCCTGAGGCTTTATAGCAGGAACAATATCGCAGATCTCGTC
This sequence comes from uncultured Ruminococcus sp., assembly GCA_900553335.1. Taxonomy (GTDB): domain Bacteria; phylum Bacillota; class Clostridia; order Oscillospirales; family Ruminococcaceae; genus UMGS1601. The sequence goes on from USCU01000018.1 coordinate 2,179, forward strand.
AATTATTCCTTTGTTGAACTCAAGAATTGCCTTTGATGCACCTTTGAGAGTTTTTCCGTATTTCTTAAAAGCTTTCTTTTTAATATATTCGGGAACATAGTCAAGCTTCGGATCAAGCCCCGCAACGGTTGGGTTTTGAGTTTTAATAATTTTTTCGATCAATCTGTCAAATGACATTTTCATTCTCCTTTTTATATAATTTATCAACGGACAAAAGTCTACAATTCAAAATTACATTGTCCATTTTCCATTATCAACTGTCAATTATTTTAATTCCGAATCAAAAACTATTTCTCCTTTTGAAACGGTCATAACAGTCTTTCCTTTAAGCCTCTCGCCTTTGAAAACGCTGTTTTTGCTCTTTGAATGAAGCTTCTGGGGATCGACCGTCCACTCCAAATCTGGATCAACTACTGTTAAATCAGCAGGGTAACCGGCATCTATCTTAAGCTCGCTGAGTCCTAAAATTCTTCTTGGATTTTTACTCATTATTCTCTCAATATCAGCCATTGTACACTTACCTGTATGATAAAGGCGTGTAAGAGTTACGCTGAGCGAAGTTTCAAGGCCTACAACTCCGTTAGGAGCTTTTAAAAAGTCCGCCTTTTCATCAGCCGTATGCGGAGCGTGGTCGGTGACAATGCAGTCGATCGTTCCGTCAATGACAGCCGCCTCAATAGCCGCACGATCGCTTTCCTCTCTCAGCGGAGGATTCATTCTGTAGTCTGCGTCCTTTGAATAAAGCTTATCATCAGTAAATGTAAAGTAATGCGGAGCAGTTTCGCAGGTCACTCTCACTCCGTCTTTCTTTGCTGCACGGATAATATTTACAGAACCTTTGGTAGACACATGGCAAATGTGAATTCTAGCACCGCAGCTCGCCGCAAGGGCGATTTCACGAGCTGTAATATAATCCTCACTCGCTCTGTCCATTCCCTTTACTCCAAGCTTATCAGAAACGCTTCCTTTGTTTATGATACCGCCGTCGATTATCTTTAGATCCTCGCAATGCGATGTTACAATAAGACCGTTGGAAACTGTTTCTTCAAGCGCTTCTCTCATAAGCTCTGCGTTTTCAACAGGTCTGCCGTCATCAGAAATCGCTTTTATCCCAAGACGTTTATACATATCAAAATCGGCAAGACTTTCGCCTTTCATTCCCTTTGTAATACAAGCTATGGGCAGTATGTCGATTTTAGTCTGCTCTGCTTTTTTTTGAATATACTTTATTGTTTCCTCGTTATCAACAGGAGGTTTAGTATTCGGCATACAAGCGACTGCTGTAAAACCACCTGCTTTTGCAGCATCAGCTCCCGTTGTAATATCCTCTTTATGAGTTTGTCCGGGATCACGGAAATGAACGTGCATATCGCAAAGTCCGTTTAAAACATAAAGCTTTCCTTTGCAGTCAATAACCTCTGCATCAGGTGCTTCCAAATTTCCGCCTACTGCACTGATGAATTCATTTTCTGTTAGAATATCCGTGACATCGCCGCTAGAAAGCTTTGCATTTTTAAAAAAAAGTTTTTTCAAATCACTATTCCTCAATTCCGATAATCTGATATGAAAGCGACAGCAAGCTATCGGTGCTGTTTGCGTTCTTAATAGAGTTTAAAGATGCTACCAACTCGCTTGTTCCCATTGAAACCTCACCCTTTTGAGATTCAATGTATGTCAGAATTCTCTGAGCGATCTGAACCTTTGCATTGGCGTTTGCCTGTCCCCAACTCGAATACTGAAGATTCTTTATAGAATCCTCGTTTATATTAACAGACTCTGTTGTTGACTCACTTGTCAGCTCCTCGTCAGTCGCTTCTGAAGTTATTTCCTCCTGTGCGTCTGTCAAGCTGTTTGACGAATTAATCTGAGATTCTGTTGTTTCCTCAGATGTTTCATAGGTAGTCGAAGTGGTTGCTTCAGTCGGCGCAAGACTGCTGTCAACAGGAACTTCCTGACAAGCACACATAACCGCAAATGCCGACAAAGCGCAGATTAATGCTAAAAGTCTTTTCATTTTTATTTCTCCTTTTGATGAACTCTACTTGGTTTCTAAAATTGCACCTCTGTTGCCCGATGTAACCAAAGAAGCATATCTAGCAAGATATCCCGTCTTGATTTTCGGCTCTCTCGGTTTCCATTCAAGAGTTCTCTTATTCATTTCCTCATCACTTATTTTTACTTCTATTTTATTAGCAGGAATGTCTATGCTTATAATATCTCCGTCACGAACCATAGCGATAGGTCCGCCTACTGCCGCTTCCGGAGAAACGTGTCCGATAGCAGCTCCTCTTGTTGCTCCCGAAAATCTTCCGTCTGTGATAAGTGCAACAGTAGAACCGAGTCCCATGCCCATAATAGCAGAGGTAGGATTGAGCATTTCTCTCATTCCCGGTCCGCCCTTAGGTCCTTCGTATCGGATAACAACAACATCTCCGTCTTTGATTTTTCCTCCGAGTATCGCCTCCATTGCATCCTCCTCGCAGTCAAAAACCTTAGCAGGGCCTTCATGACAAAGCATTTCAGGCGCTACTGCAGAACGCTTTACAACGCAGGAATCAGGAGCTAGATTTCCTCTAAGCACTGCGATTCCGCCCGTCTTAGAATAAGGATTGTCAATCGGTCGGATTATATCCGTATTCATATTTACACAGCCTTTTATATTCTCGCCTACCGTTTTTCCCGTACAGGTCAAAGCATCTGTATTTAAAAGTCCCTTTTTATCAAGCTCGTTCATCAAAGCGTAAACTCCGCCCGCTTCGTCAAGTTCTTCGATATAGTTTCTTCCTGCGGGTGCTAAATGACATAGATTAGGAGTTCTGTCTGAAATCTCGTTAGCAATGTCAAGATTCAGTTCAATTCCGCATTCATGTGCAATTGCAGGAAGATGAAGCATTGAGTTTGTAGAACATCCAAGCGCCATATCACAGGCAAGCGCATTCATAAACGCCTTTTCGGTCATAATATCTCTTGGCTTTATATCGTTTTTAATAAGCTCCATGATCTGCATTCCTGCATGCTTTGCAAGCTCAATTCTCTGTGAATAAACAGCAGGGATAGTTCCGTTTCCTTTAAGAGCCATTCCCAGAACTTCAGTTAAACAGTTCATCGAGTTTGCAGTATACATTCCCGAACAGGAACCGCAGGTAGGACATGTCTTAACCTCGTATTCGGAAAGCTTTTCTTCGCTTATTTTACCTGCATTAAACTCTCCTACCGCTTCGGAAATGCTTGAGAAAGACGTTTTCTTTCCGTCAACGTGTCCTGCGAGCATCGGTCCGCCCGACACAAAAATCGTCGGAATGTTAAGTCTTGCCGCAGCCATTAAAAGCCCCGGAACGTTTTTGTCACAGTTCGGAACCATTACCAAAGCGTCAAAAGCATGCGCCATAGCCATAGCCTCTGTTGAATCTGCAATAAGATCACGAGTTACCAGCGAATACTTCATTCCCTGATGTCCCATGGCAATTCCGTCACATACGGCGATCGCAGGGAAAACGATAGGCGTTCCGCCTGCCATTGCAACGCCGAGCTTTACAGCATCTACAATTTTGTCTATATTCATGTGTCCGGGTACTATTTCATTATAGGAGGAAACAATTCCGACAAGCGGTCTTTCTACCTCCTCGTTTGTAAGTCCTAAAGCGTGGTAAAGCGCTCTGTGCGGAGCATTGTTTACTCCCTCTTTAATAAAATTACTCTTCATTAATGATCACCTTTCCTCATCTTTTTTCTATTGCTTCTATTATACTTTTTGCAACTGTCAGTGCACCGTGGTTTCCGTCAACCGAAAAATCCGAATTTTTAATATATATCGGTCTGCGCTGTCTGAATCTTTTATAAAGCTCGTCCCTTGTAGACGCAGCGGCAATGGGTCTGTTTTCATCATCCTTAATACGCATATAACAGGTATTAAACCGAACGTCAAGATAAACCACCGTTCCTATTTCTTTTGCATACCTTGCGTTTTCATCACGCAAAATTGCACCGCCGCCTGTAGCGATCACTCCTGTTTTATTTTTAAAGGATTTTATGACCTCGGTTTCAAGATTCCTGAAATACTCCTCACCGCTGTCCTTAAAAATTTCTGCTATGCTCTTTCCCTCTTGTGCTTCAATATAGTCGTCCATATCAGTAAATTCGCACCCAAGCTCTCTTGCAGCACGCTTACCTATCGTAGTTTTTCCCGATCCCATAAATCCGCAGAGAAATATCGGCTTATTAATCTTATCAATGTTTTTTTGACTCATTACTTAAAATCTCTCTTTACGATTTCGTTCATTTCTTTAATTATTCCGTTTATCTCGTCAAGCGTATATTCGTCACCGTCCCATATTTTATGAGCGGAAACTGCCTGCCACACAAGCATTGCCATTCCGCCGGCCGCCTTTTTGCCCAGCGTTTTTGATTTTTTGATAAGCTGTGTTTCGCCGGGATTATAAATAAGATCAAAAACAGCATCGCATTTGTTTATTACTTCGTCTGAAACGGGACAAGCGTCAATATTCGGATACATTCCTACCGGGCAGGCGTTGACAAGCAGATCATAATGCTTTGATAAGTCGATCTCTGTATTTAGGACAATATTTATCCTTGCGTCATCACGCATTGCTCTTATTTCTTTTTCTACTTGCTCAGCTAACGGCATATCCGACTTCAGCACTGCTATATTAAGACTTGCACCGGCGAGCGCTGATTCAATTGCTATCATTCTTCCTACTCCACCGCATCCGACAAGCAAAACCTCACCCGAAAGCTTCGCTCCCATTGAGCGTACAGTTTCCAGAAAGCCGTCACAGTCTGTATTATAGCCTGTCAAAACTCCGTCCTTGTTGTCAACACAATTTACGGAATTATATCTTTTAGCCGACTCATCCAGCTTATCAATATACTTTATAATCTCAACCTTATGAGGAATCGTTATGTTATATCCGTTCATCGAATTGAGATAAGATGCTTTTTGGGCAAGCTCCTCTGCGGAAAACTCGACTATTTCATACTCGAAATCTCTCTCCCTAAGCTCAAAAAGCCTTTTATGTATAGGCGGCGACATAGTATGCTTTAAAACCTCGCCTAAAATTGCATATTTTCTGCTCATTTATTTCATCTCCGTTACAGATTGATCATTAATTCTTTATTGTTTTTATCAAACTCCCTGTATTTGACTCCTGTTTTTTCAAACATTTTAATACTTGCCTTAACACCGTTTGAATCGGCATATTTATTGTCAAAATAAATAACCTCTTTGATTCCGCTTTGTATTATCGCCTTTGCACACTCGTTGCACGGAAAGAGAGTTACGTATATTCTGGAACCGTTAAGAGATACAGCCTGTCTGTTGAGTATTGCATTAAGCTCCGCATGGCACACAAACGGATATTTTGTTTCAAGAGTATCTCCCTCTCTCTCCCAAGGCATATCATCATCATCACAGCCTGTAGGCATTCCGTTATATCCGACAGAAATAATTTTGTTCTCAGAGCTTACTATACAAGCGCCGACCTGTGTATTTGAATCCTTGCTTCGCATTGCGGAAAGCATCGCCACACCCATAAAGTATTCGTCCCAAGAAATATAATCGGTTCTTTTCATTTTTTTGCTTCCCCCTAGTCGCCGAAGTCGTCTGAATTTCCTCTGATGTAATTTATCAGGATTCTGTTGAGATCCTTTTTCTCAATGATCGTTTCAAATTCAAAGTCAAGCTCGGTAAGGGCATTGTTACCGTAATCAATCAAAAATCTTGAAAAATACTTCTCTCCATGCTTTTTATAAAGCTTTTTGTATTTTTTCGCTGACCTTTCACAAATCTCAGTTAAATCATATTCACCCAACGTCCTAAATCCCTCTATAGCAAAGTCCATATACTCTGCATTTTTTGGATTTTCATAAAACTTATTGAATCCGTTTTTTTCAAACTCATCAATCAAAAGCTTTATAGAATAAACAAATCCGCACGGTTCGGGAAGTCCTTTAAGTGTTTCGGTACGGCTTATACCATATTCCTCACCGTCGTCCATTTTTCCGTTTATCCAAACGCATACAGCTTTTACTAGCTCGTCGCTCGGAATTTCGTCTATCTGTTCTATCGTAAGCTCCTTGTAATCAATCTTTTCAGCTCCGATGTCAACCGACAAGCTCTCTAAAAGTCTGTCAAGCTCCTCCTCTGATTCAGTTTTATCCTTCAAATCAAAAAGCCCCATAAGATCACCTTCAATAAGGGGCATAGCCCCGTCATTCAATGTTTTCAGTGGGAGAACCCTATCCCACCAGCCGAAAAAATTAAGCGGAACCCACCGCCTGTAGAGGTGTGGGACATCTTAATCTAGTTATCTCTGCTTATTAAGACCTAAAAATGCTGCACCGATAATTCCTGCGTCATTTCCCAAAGATGCTATAACTATCTCTGTATTTTTAGGCGAATTTCTCGTATAAACCTCTTTTTCAACGATTTCCCTTACCGGAAGCAAAAGAGCGTCGCCCTCATTGCACACTCCGCCGCCGATACACAAAACGTCAGGTTGGAAAATATTTATCATGTTCGTAATTCCCAGCGCCAGGTATCTTATATACTTATCGCAAACCTCTTTGGCCACAGGACATCCTGCACGCATTGCGTTAAAGGAAAGACGCCCGGAAATTTTTCCTTCTTCCCTGCTCATTTTTGCCATAAGGCAGTCGTGGTTTATCTCTATAGCCTCTTTGGTCATCCTTATGAGTCCTGTTGCCGAAGAGAAAACCTCAAAGCAGCCCTTTCTTCCGCAGCTGCACTCAGGTCCGTTCGGATCAACTACCGTATGTCCAAGCTCTGCTCCTGCAAAATTAAATCCTGAATAAATCTTTCCGTCTATTATAATTCCGCCGCCGACTCCCGTTCCGAGTGTAATACACACAGCGTCTTTTGCGCGCTTAGCCGAGCCAGACAAAAACTCGCCGTATGCCGCCGCATTGGCATCATTTTCTATAAATACAGGAAGGTCTATCATCCCCCTGATAATTCTCACCATTTCAAAATTAAAAAACCCAAGATTACAGGAATATTCTATGGTTCCGGTGTCGCTGTTTGCAATTCCGGGAGTTCCTATTCCTATGCTCTCAATCTCAGAAATAGAAACGCCTCCCAATACAGTCGCCTGCATAATTACAGCTACTATATCCTTACAAATCTCTTCTCCTGGTCTTGGAGCTTTAGTCTTTGTTGAAGCTTTTGAAATAATATTAAATTCTTCATCAACTACACCGGCTACTATATTTGTTCCGCCGAGGTCAACTCCTATATAATACTTCATTTTATTACCACTCTTTTCTGCGCTCAATTCAATCGTCTATGTACAGTTAGTATATCATATTAAGCTTTCAAAGTCAACGCCGATCTAATTCGGAATTGATAGTCGACAATGAAGAATTGACAATTAAGCCAATAAAACATTTGCTTAAAATATGTTTTGTTAAATCCATAGTCAGTTTTAATTGTTCGTTGCATAATATACGAAAAAGACACAGAAGAATCTAAAACTCCTCTGTGTCTAAAGTTTATTAACAATTACGGGTTACACATTATGATAATTCAAATTTTGATTTCGCATTCCAAATCAAATTGACCATTTCCCATTGTCAATTGTCAATTATACTGCTGCGGCAATAAGATCTCCCATTTCGCTGCATGAAACTTGGTTTTTGCCTGACGACATAATATCGGATGTACGGTAACCGTCGTTTAAAACCTTATCGACTGCTGCTTCAACAGCGTCGGCTTCTACTGCCATATCAAACGAATATCTTAGCATCATAGCCGCAGATAAAATCGTAGCAATTGGGTTTGCCTTGTTTTGTCCTGCAATATCAGGTGCAGAACCTCCGCTCGGTTCATAAAGACCGAACTTGGTTTCATTCATGCTCGCTGAAGGAAGCATTCCTATCGAGCCTGTAATCATAGACGCCTCATCGGAAAGAATATCGCCGAACATATTCTCGGTTACCATTACGTCAAACTGAGCCGGATCACGAACAAGCTGCATAGCGGAATTATCCACGAGCATATGCTCAAGCGTTACCTCCGGGTAGTCTGCGGATACCTCAGTAACTATTTTTCTCCACAAACGTGACGAGTCAAGTACATTAGCCTTATCTACGCTTGTGACCTTCTTTCTGCGCTTCATAGCTACCTCGAAAGCCTTTACAGCAATCCTTCTTATCTCGTTTTCATTATATGCGAGCGTATCGACAGCAGTCATAACACCGTCAATTTCTTCAGTCTTTCGCTCTCCGAAATAAAGCCCGCCCGTCAGCTCACGCATGATAAGCATATCAAAGCCTTTTGCGGAGATTTCCTCTTTAAGCGGACAAGCACCGGAAAGCTGAGGATAAAGCAAGCATGGACGAAGATTAGCAAACAAGCCAAGCTCCTTGCGTATTTTCAGCAATCCCGCTTCAGGACGCAGATGAGCAGGAAGCTTATACCACGGCGATGTTGTAGTATCACCGCCTATGCTACCCAAAAGAACTGCATCACTTGCTTTGCATATATCAATCGTTTCCTGCGGAAGAGGCTCGCCTGTTGCATCTATAGCACAGCCGCCCATCAAAACGTCGGTATATTCAAACTTGTGTCCGAATTTCACGCCGACTTTATCAAGCACTTTTTGCGCTTCACATACTATTTCAGGTCCTATTCCGTCACCTTTAATTCTGTCTCTTATACACATCTCCGAGCCCACGAGACAAGAGGCAATCTCGT